>WTIF01000448.1 GCA_011522845.1 Deltaproteobacteria bacterium | reverse complement strand
TGGTGCCGACGAGAGGAATCGAACCTCCACGGGGTTGCCCCCACTAGAACCTGAATCTAGCGCGTCTACCAATTCCGCCACGTCGGCATTCGATGCGGAGAGAAGCTGAAAAATATCTCCCAGCCTCTAGGACTTGTCAATCCACTTTTTTGACGAGGTTACATTTGCTGGGCCTGGTCCACCCATTGGTGCAGGCGTTGTAAGTAGGCCGGTGCCTCTGGGGTTCCTTCCAACGGAGCCCAAGGAGCAAATTCTTTGGCACGTTGAGGATCATAAGGACCCTGCTTGACCTCGTAAAACACGCTACCGACAGCTCGAGAGAGAATTGTGTGATAACGTCCTGCCGGAATTTCCACACCCCAGCACTGGCGTCTTGAATCCAACACCAGGATGTCCTCTACCTCCCCTACTTCTGTGAATACAATCACAGCTCCAGCGCCTCGCAGGACCAGAAAGGATTCTTCCAATGGAGGATGTTGGTGTCGGTGAGGACAGATATAGCTATCAGGCTCAATTGCGTTGAGCATTCGGTTAACAACATCCGGAGGTTCATGAAAGTTATGGTTCAAGCGTCGTCGTGAATGCTGACGAGCACGTTGACTCAGGTCGCTCAGCAGGGCTTGGTCAATGCGTACGAGGCTAGTCATAGCAAGGTAGTCGGCAAAAATTTATGGTCTATTTTGTGTAAGTCCCGCACTATCCTTCAAACCTGTCGGCGAAGCAAGTCTATGCGTCTGCGTTTACTCCTGCTCTTCTTCCTGCTTCTGTTGGTCCCCATGTGGGTGGGAGCCCAGGAAGAATCAGGCACTCCAATTGATGATGATCCCCTTCTTGATCCAGGAACAGCAGAGTCACTGCAATTGGGAGGCTATCGGTTTGAGCGCAATTTTGCCCTTCTATTTGGTATACAATACGGAGTTAGCCCACTCCTGCTCACTTCACCAGGAATTGTTGTGGGAGCCTACTACGACCCAATTGTAGTAGGTTTGGAGCTGGTGGATTCTGATATCCTTAGTGCTCTAGATGACCTGCGAAAGGACGGAATTGGGGACGTACGAATTACAAACACAGCAGTCTACGCCAAGGTCTTTATTGGTGATAGTTTCTATCTAGTTGGCACCAGCGAACAACGCAGATTGGAATTGTACAATCGTGGCTACATACGCTATGGCGAAAGAGTCAATGTAAATGGAAAAATTGAGCCAGCGCAGGCCTACTATGATATGACTATCGAGACCGATGCTTACACCGTTGGTATAGGCGTACAAAAGTTCTCTGAGAATTTGTTTACCTCCTTCGATTTCCTGCGCTGGATCATCCCCTCGAAGCAGTCCTACTCAGTTGAAAATGGATATAACAACAAAACAAGTGATCCCAACTTTATGGCTCGGCTGAAAGCAGAGCAAATGAGTCGCAGAGATCGGTGGTACTCCTCCATGAAGCTACCTGCAGCAATGGTTTTCACAGTCGGGCTCGTCTTCTAGAGAGCGTCCGCTTGACAAGCATGGGATGATTTCTACATAATTTTAGTTTTTTGTCGGCCGAAACCATGCACCATACCAAGTGGATTGTACGCATCGCCCTATTGCTGCTCGTAAGTACTGTTTCAACCACGGCTTATCTGTTGTTGCATTACGACGAGTATCGGCAAGAGCAGGTGTATCGCCAGATGCAGTATCTCAATAGCCGCTGAATTTAACCACTTCACCCTTCCTCTTCCAGCAATACGCACACATGGACATCGTACAGGAACTACTTCCGCAGCAAGCACGCAAGACCCCGCCAAGTACATTGGCCGGGGTAACCTTTGGCACCGTCTTTTCGGACCACATGCTAGCGATTCGCTGGAGTAGCGATCGCGGCGGTTGGCACTCTGCCAAGATTCAGCCTTTCCAAAACCTGCAGATGTCTCCCTCTACTTTGGTGCTGCACTACGGTCAGTCTGCCTTTGAAGGGATGAAGGCCTATCGAGGAGCCGATCAAAAGATCCGACTCTTTCGCCCTCGGCAGAATTTTGAGCGACTCCAACGAACTGCTCAGCGAATCTGTCTACCTGAACTGGATGTTGAAACCGGGCTACAAGCACTCAAATTGCTGCTGCGCACCGATCAGAACTGGGTTCCCAACGAACCAGGCACATCTCTCTACATCCGCCCAACTCTGCTTGCTACCGAAGAAGCTCTGGGACTGAAGGTTTCCAAGGAGTACCTGTTCTTCATCATCCTCTGCCCTGTTGGTCCGTACTACCCAGAGGGCTTCAACCCTGTCAAGATCATTGTCGAAGAAAAGTACGTCCGAGCTGCCCCTGGTGGTGTCGGCGAAGCGAAGACTGCGGGTAACTACGCTGCCAGCAATCTGGCTGAAAAGGAAGCACAAGCCAAGGGCTACACACAGGTCCTCTGGCTAGATGCGGTAGAGCGACAATATGTGGAAGAAGTTGGTTCCATGAACATCTTCTTCGTCATGGAAAACGAGATCGTAACGCCCCAACTCAATGGAACTATCCTCCCCGGGATCACTCGTCGGTCCGTCTTGGAACTCGGACGTCACTGGGGACTACCAATGGTGGAGCGACGTATTCGCATTGAGGAGGTACTCAACGGGGTGCGTCAAGGAACCATCAAGGAGATCTTTGGTTCTGGAACTGCTGCGGTCATTTCTCCAGTTGGGGAACTCAGTTGGAAGGGCGAGAGCTTTCTTGTTGGGGAAGGAAAGACCGGACCTGTTGCCCAACGTTTTTTCCAAAACCTAACTGGCATCCAGTATGGCGAGCTGGAAGATCCCTATGGATGGATGGAACTGATCGACGAATGATTCCCGTAGACCGGGATTTTTTTGATCGCGACACCTGCGAAGTTGCTCGAGATCTATTAGGAAAAGTGCTGCGGCATCATCTGGATGGACAGTGGTTGGCGGCACAACTGATCGAAACAGAAGCCTACTACCTGACTGAGAAAGGCAGCCACGCCTCGCTGGGTTGGACTCCCAAACGCAACGCTCTCTTCCAAGCACCCGGTACCATCTACATGTACTATGCGCACGGTGGCGACTCCTTCAACTTCAGTTGTCAGGGAGAAGGTAACGCTGTGCTGCTCAAATCAGCGGTCATTTTTCCCTTCTTTCCAGATGATCTGACTTCCCAAACGATGGTGCAAACCATGCAGCACCAAAATCGTATTGCTGGTCGAATTCGCGACTCAAAGCGACTCTGCTCAGGACAAACCCTGCTCTGTCGCTCTCTAGGACTAAAGGTTCCAGATTGGGATCAACAACAGTTGATAGCAGACCGCCTGGAGCTACTGGATACCGGCTATCGTCCGGAACAAGTCCTGCAAACCACTCGTCTTGGAATTCCAGCGGGTCGGGACGAACAGCTACCCTACCGCTTCATCGATGCTGGCTTTGCCAATTACTGTACTCGCAATCCACTGCGAGTTCGGAAATCGCCGCCAGTGGTACGCATTCTTTCTACTTCTGACTCTATCGCGTGTCCTCATGCGTGAACTGACCCTTCGTGAACAACTACTGCTGGGTTTATTGCTTCTCATTGGCTTAGCCTTTGGAGGAGTGTATGTACAAAAGCAGCTCGCTGGTCAGGAAGCACTGTTACAACAACAACTGGATAATCGGCGACAACAGCTACGCCAGTTGCAGGCGCTGGCTAGTGAGTGGAATCAACTGAAAAATCGGCCACTCGCCCCAGTAATGGAGCAGCCACTTTCTGCTTTTGTCGAAGCTGTTGCTCGTGATCTAAAGATCCAGGACAACCTGCAACTCAATGCGCTCAGCAACCCACCAGAGGGGCTGGATGGTGTCCAAGTGCGTCTGGATAAGCTGAATTTGGATGATGCGTTGGAGGTTCTGTATCGGCTTGAAAATAACCAACCGGTCCTGCAGATCGAGCAGCTTCTCTTCAGTGTGGCTCCAGGAAGTCGTGTTGTGCGCTTGAACTTTCAGGTCTTCAAACAGAGTCCTCGTTCCTCCAACTCCTGATCTGTAAAGGCCTGCTTGCAACGTCTACCGCTGCTAATCCTTAAGGTTCTGCTCGCATTCATTGCTGTCCTGATACTGCTGGTTGTGGCGCTGCTTGCTGGCTTTCGTCAGCAATTTCCTGGAGAAGCCGTTGCCAACTATATAGAGTCGCAAGCTCGACGCCAGGCAGGTCTCCAGCTTGAGATCGAACCACTCCAACTGGAATGGACCCACCTCTCTACTCCCTCAGTTACTATTCCACGCCCTCCACAGCTTTGGATGCTTCCGTTGGAAACCCTAGCCCAACTGGATCAAGTAACACTACCTTTCCTACCCATTCTGCAATTTCAGCAATTCTGGATACAGGCCCAACTCTATCAGTCTGACCTCAAGCTCGCAGTTGACCTGCCTAGGATGAACACCCTGAATATCGCCTTGGATGAGTTGATGCTGCAACAAGTACCGTTGGCCAATACTCTTCCCTTTGGCTTTCCAGCCGGAGTGATATCGCTGGAGGGTGAAATCAAGAACTTGGCACAGTTGCAAAGAAGACAGCAGTCTCTACCCATAGGCACCTTGCAGGGCTCCATGACCGACTTCCGGTTTCGCCTAAATCAGGAACACCCACTGCTCAACGGCCTCTCCATTACTGAATTGAATCTACCAGAGGTGTCGTATGCGATCTCAATGCAACAGCAGTTGATCGAGATCAGTCAACTGACTCTGAATGGCGATCTGGAAGGAAGCGTTACCGGCAATATCCGTCTCAACGAAAGAAATCCCTTGGAATCAAGGATTGATCTGGATCTGAAAGTGCGGTTGTCCCAAAAGCTTCAGGATCAACTGGGACCCTTGACAATGATGCTACAAGGTTTTCGCTGTGGGGACTTCTTTGATGTCAAGATACGAGGCACCTTCCGACAGATCTCTCCGCCTTTCCGGAACCGCTGCACATGAAGCGACCAGGAATGCTGTTTGGGCGATTTGCTAGTAAGCGTATTGGGCTACTGTTAGGGCTCTTACTGTTAACTCTCAATCTGATCTGGCTTTGGAACCTTCCAATCGGCCAAGGTGATGAACCCATCCGGGTGCGAATCGAACGTGGGAGTAACTTCTCCCAAGTGGTTCAGCAACTCCGAGAAGTCAACCTGATTCAACAACCTCTCTGGTTTGAATTTCTTGCTCGCCTCAACGGGCACCATCACCGATTACAAGCAGGAGAATTTCAGCTAGACCCACGCTGGAACCATGCCGCTCTCCTCAACCACCTTGTTTCTGGTAGCGGCCTACAAGTTCGTGTCACCATCCCGGAAGGCTTGAGCTACCAACAAGCTACAGCCCGCCTTGTGGAACAGGGTCTTGGTCAAGCCGATCGTTACGCCACACTTTTTACAGATTCTACACTACGCAAGCTATCAGGAATTCAAGGCTTGAAAACCCTAGAAGGGGTTATTTACCCTGAAACCTACTTCTTTGCACAGGAGAGTAGCGAGCGTGAGATCCTGAGCTTGATGATTCAGGAATTCAAAAATCGTTTTACCCAGTTGCGCTCAGAAACTCCTGCTGAAGGGGATAAAAAGCTGAGCGACCATCAACTCTTGGTCCTTGCCTCAATGATTGAGAAAGAAACGGGGACAGCAGAGGATCGACCACTGATTGCCGGGGTTTTTCACAACCGCTTGCGCTTGGGAATGAAAATGCAGAGCGATCCAACGGTAATCTATGGGATTTCAAATTTTGATGGTAATCTCACACGGAAACATTTAGAGACCCCAACACCGTTCAACACATATACAGAAATGGGCTTACCTCCAACACCTATCAGTAACCCCGGTTGGGATTCCCTTCATAGTGCATTGCAGCCTGCTAGTGTGAAATATCTTTATTTCGTTGCACGAGGAGACGGTAGTAGCGCATTCTCTCGTACCCTGCGAGAGCATCAGCGTGCTGTCTGGAAATACCAGGTTCAACCCCACCGAAACTCCCGTTGAGACTCGACCATGCCACTCTACCAGTACCAAGCTTTCGACCAGGCTGGAGTTCTGCGCAAAGGTTCTGAAGATGCTGTTAGTGAGAGTGACCTGCGTCAGCGACTGCGCTCTCAGCAACTCTATCCCAAGGAAATTCGGGTTTCCCGCAACACGAGTCGTTCCTTCCTCCCAAAACGTGGAACCAACTACAAGCGAGCGTTGACTCTCTTCACTCGACAGTTCGAAGTGTTGATGGACGCTACAATTCCTTACGACAAGGCCCTGCAACTCATCATTGAGCAGACTGAAGACGTGGGATTTAAAGAAATCCTAGCCGAAGTCCGAGCACGTGTTGTTGAAGGGGGATCTTTGGCGGATGCGCTACAGCTATACCCAAAAATCTTTCCTGAGATGTATGTCAGCATGATTCGTTCAGGAGAGAATAGCGGTAATCTCGGTACAATTCTCAAACGGCTTGCTGATTACTACGAAACTCAAGAACGTCTGCGAGGTAGACTGAAATCAGCAATGATCTACCCAGCTTTCATGCTGGTTTTTTCATTGCTGGTGGTTGTCTTTATGGTCACTTACATCGTGCCCAAGATCACCCAGATTTTTGCCAGCAAAGGAACCCTGCTACCCCTACCCACCAGAATTTTGATGGGACTCAGCGATTTCATGGTGAACTCTTGGTACCTTGTATTGATTGGGTTGATAATCCTGATTTTCGGTTTCTCAGCTTTTTTGCGTAGCGAGTTTGGCAAGAAAGTTCTCCAACAACTGCAACTGAAAGCACCACTGATTGGTCCCCTGATGCAGAAGGTGCTGATCGCTCGTTTTTGTCAAACTCTCGGAACCCTGCTCGGAAGTGGAGTGGATTTGAAGACTGCTCTGGAAATTTCACGACACGTGGTTGTCAATCAACTGCTGATTGAGCAACTAAACAAGATGATCATTGAGGTCAACAACAAGGGAATCCCACTTTCGGCAGCGATGGGTCGAACGGGTTACTTCCCGGATTATGTCCAGCACGTTGTGGCTATTGGAGAAGAAGCAGCCCGTGTCGATGAGTTGTTAGAACGTGTGGCAAACCGTATGCAGGAAGAAGTAAGTAGATTGTTAGAGGGTCTGACGGCTCTGTTGCAACCGACTATGATTGTATTGATGGGTGGAATTGTCGGCTTCATCGCGCTGTCGGTCTTGCTACCGATGCTGAACATGAACCAATTGCTCGGTCGTTAGTCTCGTTATCTTTCAGCATCGGCCACCCCAATTGCTGCCGTTCGTCTGAGGGGAGGGTTATGAGGCTGTTCCATCTGCTACTTGTCCTATCTCTCCACTTCCTGATCTCTTGTGAACGCAAGACCTCATCGTCAGAAAATCCTCCACAGTTACTTCCTGCTGCCTCAACGGGCGAAGACGCAAATAGAAGACAGAATGCACCTGCCTCTGAGCCGATCTTAGCTCCGGAGTTCAACCAGACACCAAAACCACTCTCCGTCAATTCTCTGGTTCCAGCTCCCAATGCGACGGTCTCTCCAGATACACTGATCCTACTCAACTTTGATCAACCGCTAGACTCTAAAAATCTAAACGCAGAGAGTTTTGCGCTGACTGATTCCGAAGGTACTCAAATTTCACTCCGCCTAAGTACCAGGGGCAATAGTCTTACACTCACTCCCAATTCTGCGCTCGCTCACGATACTTCCTACACCGTCAGCTTACTCAAGCCTCTACGTGGCCAGAATGGAGAGGTACTGAGTGAATTAAATTGGAAATTCCTAACTTCACCGCCTCCTTTGATGCGACCTCCCAGTGTTGTCCTGGTCAATCCAACTGACGGAGAGACCCAGGTTCTGGCTGACCAATCGATCAATGTTTATCTCAGTCAGCCATTGGATCCTCAGACGGTTAGTAAAGAATCGGTAAAGATTCAAGCAATCCAAGGAGCTCGTAATGTTCCAGTAGCGGGGAACTTGCGGGTAGAAGGGACCACCCTGAAATTCATTCCAAGTCAACCCTGGTTGTATGGAATGAAGTATCGGGTAACGCTGCTACCCGAACTCAAAGATTTACAGGGAAATCGCCTGGAGGCTCGTTACGAGTGGTCCTTTGAGACACGCACTCTTGCACCTGGGATGGTTCCAATCTGGCCCGGCAGCTTTATAATGGGTAGTCCTCGCAAACCACCAGAGCGTGAAGTGACAATGAGTCAGATCTATTACATTCTCAATCACGAAGTCACTGTGGGTGAATATCGACTTTGTATGGAAGCTGGTGCTTGTCGTTATTCAGAACCAACCGAGTCACGCCACTGGACAATGAAAAATCCGGATCGGGTTGATGCTCCTCTCAATTACATTTCCTGGGATCAGGCTCAGGAGTACACGCGCTGGCTCAGTCGTCAGTATCCGGGAGATTACCGACTCTGCACGGAGGCGGAATGGGAGTATGCCGCCAGAGCTGAGGGACAAGGACGATTTGGTTGTGGGACAGAAGTCAAATGCCTCAACCAACACGCCTGGCACAGCCGCAATCTTTCCCAACCAGGTCCTCAGCCTGTTCAGCGCAAGCAACCAAATACCTGGGGACTCTTCGATATGCAGGGAAATCTTTGGGAATGGGTTCAAGACTATTATGCGCCCCTAGTACCAGAAACAGTCACCCAACCGAGTGGTCCCAGAGAGGGGACATTGCGAACAGTTCGCGGTGGGAGCTATCGAAATCAACCAGAATCTCTTGAACTTTGGCAAAGAGGTGGTAATCCACCAAAAATGAGGCAGGACTATCTGGGTTTTCGCGTGTGTGCCGACCCTTGATGACTTGGGGCACAAAAATTGATACCCTTCTATTGTGTCTGTTTCTCTTGCTTCCATTCGATTATGAGGTGTCCATGCACATCTTCCGACAGCGGCTCTTCCGCAAGCTGGTGCTGGGACTCGTACTGGGGGGTACGGTTCTAGTGAGTACTGGCTGCAGCGGTGAGTACCTGATTCTCCGTCGTTTCTGCGACGGGAGCATTGGCTTTCCCTACAACGACTACTGTCGCGACGCCAAGTAAGCTCTTTTGTGCGCCTTTGTGCGCACTTTTTTCTTTCGCAGTACTCTCGCCTAACTTAGCTATCTAGAGTTACTTTAGTAAGCTAAATTCTCTACACTTGTCTGTTATCCTACATAAGCTACGCTGAGAAGGTCTATTATTCTCAACCTTCAAAGTGTCTTGTCCATGCTCTTGCGTTCCCTGATTGAACTTGTCGAAAATGGTCGTATTCCGGATTTGCTGACCCGTGCTGGTATTCGTCTGTTGTTGCTGCAACGACTTCGAGAGCAAGCGCAGGAGGGTCCAGATCAGGAATGGCAAGCAATGATGACGTTTGTTGAGGAGATGCGACAGAGCCCGATTGCTCTACACACTCAAGAAGCAAACGAGCAACACTATGAGCTACCTCCACGATTCTTTGAATTAGTCTTAGGGCCACATCTCAAGTACAGCTGCTGCCATTTTCCTGAGGGTGTTACAGAATTAGAGCACGCTGAAGCCTCCATGCTGGCTCTAACTTGTGAGAGAGCGCAATTGCAGGATGGTCAACAGATTCTCGAGCTTGGTTGTGGTTGGGGCTCTCTCTCCTTGTGGATGGCAAAGCATTATCCAAATTCTTCAATTTTGGCTGTTTCGAATTCTCGGCCTCAGCGTGAGTTTATTGAGTTGCGTGCCCAGGAGTTGGGTTTGACGAACCTGAGTGTGCAAACCTGCGACATGAACGACTTCAGTACAGAACAGCACTTTGATCGTGTTGTCTCAGTAGAAATGTTTGAGCACATGCGCAACTGGCAGTCACTGTTGGAGAGGATTTCTAATTGGCTGAAACCTGAAGGAAAACTCTTCATCCATATCTTCAGCCACCGTCGTTACGCCTATGCTTTTTCCTCTGAAGGAGATTCCAATTGGATGGGACGCTACTTCTTCACAGGTGGCATCATGCCTTCCAACGATCTGCTACTCTATTTCCAGAAAGACCTTCTGCTAGAGCAGCACTGGGTTCTGAGTGGCGTTCACTATCAACGAACAGCTGATGCCTGGTTACAAATGATGGATTCACAGAAGGGAGAAATTCTACAAACCTTTCGTGAGACTTACGGCAAAGATGCCGATGTCTGGTTCCAGCGTTGGCGGATGTTCTTCCTGGCGACTTCAGAAGTATGGGGATTTCGTGGTGGAAATGAGTGGCTGATCTCGCACTATCTTTTCAACAATCGGCGCTGAAGCTACTTCCGTGCGTCTAGTAGTCACTGATTCAGGTCTGGGAGGACTGTCTGTCTGCGCTGATCTACTGAAAGCTCCCACTGGTACCACAGCAAAAAATACAGAATTACTCTACGTCAACGCAGCCCCTGATCCTCGACGTAGCTACAACTCGATGGAGTCATTAGCTGAAAAGCAGGAAGTCTTTCAAACTTTCCTACACCGCCTTGCGAGCAGTTACCAACCTGATCATATCTTTGTTGCCTGCCACACTCTCTCAGCGCTGCTCTCAGAAATTAAGCTTCCTGAACTACCAGTTCAGGGAATGCTTGAGTTGACACGCAAAGCTGTCCTTGAAAAAGCGAAGGAATTTGGATATTCCAGATTACTTATTTTAGCAACACCGACTACAATCTCTTCTGGAGTGTACGATCAACTGCTACCAGATACGCATTCGATTGCCTGTCCAGGTTTAGCAGACATGATCTCTTCTGATGTAAACGGAACTCGGATAATCGAAAATATCCGACTATTCCTGAGCGGTGCCAATCCACCACTTTCTCCGGGAAAAGTGATTGTTGTGCTTGGCTGCACGCACTACGGCTGGCGAGAAAATCTATTTTTGGAAGCTCTAGGTAATTTCGGTATTGAGCCATTCCTGATCAATCCAAATAGAATAGCTGCACAACAACTGGCCAAGCAATGGTCTCCAGATGATGCTATTCGTTTCGTTGGTGCCTACTCAACTCCGATGGAAGAACGTAGGACTCTGATGCACCTGCTGGAGGATGTTGGTGCATTCCCATTGATCGCAGCACTGAACCAAGAAGAAGTATTTTCATTTTTCAAAAAATGAAATCATTTCAAGCCAGTCGACAGGTTTTCGACAGGTTTTCGACAGGCAGTTTACCTGAATTTCTTAAAATTTAATCTAAAAACTATCTAGTTTCAGTAGCTTAGATTAGTTTTGAACAGGTTTTCGACAATCTTTCCAAAACCTGTCGATAACTTGTCGAAAACCTGTTCATTGTTTGTTCTTGTTGCTACACTCCCCAAGTTTTCGACAAGTTTGAACAAGTTTTCGACAACCCCAAAAAGCTATAAAAGCTGAATCATTTCAAGCCAGTCGACAGGTTTTCGACAGGTTTTCGACAGACTACTACTACGACTATAAAAAAATATGGAAATTCTAATTCAACAGGAAGTTCTTCGTAGCGCTCTTCAGAACATCATTTCCATCATTGACAAGAGTGCTTCCAAACCGATTCTCTCAAACTTTCTACTAAGAACTGTTTCAGGGGAAAATGGAGATCATAACGAAGCTGAGTTCTCAGCAACGGATTATGAAATTTCCATCATCGAACACTTCCCAGCAGAGGTGATTCAAGCCGGAAGTATTTGTGTGAATGCAAAGAAGGTCTACGACATCTGTCGGGAGTTTCAGGGCAATGATATTCGCATCCGCTCGACGGAGCAGCACTGGGTGCATATCACAAGTGGAGCTTCTGAGATGCGCCTACCTTTGGTGGAAGTAGGCCTTTATCCACAGACGGAGTTGGAGCAGTTGTCAGAGTCGCTAACGCTACCAGCCCAGGATCTCAAGCAGTGCATTGACATGACACTGTTCGCTTCACAAACCAACGAATCCCGTAAAAACTTGATGGGGGTGAACCTTTCTTCGAAGGAAGGAAACCTGACGAGGTGGTTGGCAACAGATGGCCACCGCTTGGCACAAGTACTCAAGGGAGTGGAATCTGCGTCCTTTGAGTCTGTTTCTGATGTGATCATTCCTCGCAAGGCGTTAGGAGAGATTCGTAAGGCGATCGAACTTTTTGGAGAAGAAGTCACGATCAGTTTCGATGATCGTGTGATGCAGTTTGTTGGTAGCCAGGTTTCTTTCAAGACTCGATTGATTGAGGGGAAGTTCCCCAATTGTGATCCGATCATTCCCAAGGACAATCATCTGGTAGCCATTGTTGATCGTGAACGTTTGGTCAGCGCACTGCGGATTGTCTCTTCTATCAGCTATGAAAAGCTCAAGCCGGTCAAATTGACCTTAACCGAGGGGAAGCTAAGGCTGGAGAGCGAAAAGGCCGAATATGGGGAAGTGAGCGATGAAATGGAAGCAGATTATAGCGGAGAAGACTTTCAGGTGGGATTCAACTCACGCTATCTGTTGGATGCGCTGGGAGTTATCCAGACCGAGCGAGTCAAGTTAGAGTGCAAGAATCCAATGAGTCCAAGCGTGATCAGGGCTGCTGACGATGAAGAATACCTCGCTGTCATCATGCCATTGCGCATTGAATGGTAATTCGTTCGCTGGAACTTCATCACTTTCGAAATTATCGCCAGTTGCAGGTTGAGTTTGGACCCGGTCTCAACTGGCTGCACGGTCACAACGGCCAAGGAAAAACTAACTTGGTCGAAGCGATCGCCTACCTCTGTAATCTAGAATCCTTCCGAACTCGCAAGACGCAGCAACTCTGGTACAGCGAAGCAAACGCAGCCCGAATGACTGCTCTGCTAGAACAACAGCAGGTTTTGCGTCGAGTGCAAATTATCCTTTCAACCCGAGGTCGTCAGGTTTGGCTGGATCATGCCCCGTTCCAGCGCACTTCGGAATATGTCCTCTCCTTTCTGGCTCTGAGTTTTACTCCGGAGGACGTAGCGCTATTTCGAGGACCTCCTCAAGAGCGGCGACGTTTCTTCAACAGAATCATCTCCACCCTGGATCCAAGCTACTTCCGTCATCTTCAGGACTACACCAAGGTATTGGCTGAAAAAAACGCAGCGCTGCGGCTGCGGCAGGATCGTCAGCTCTCCGCCTGGAACCAAGTCCTGGCTCGTACAGGCTGGGAATTGATCCAGCGCCGAGCAGCTTTTGCTGAACAGCTACTGTCTCACTTGGCGGAACTCTTCAGGATGGCTACTGGTCGACCAGAGCAGCTGTCACTGCGCTACCACCCTGCAGTCCAGTGTAGTGATGCGGAACAATTGGAGAAAATGATGGAGGAACAGCGGGATCGTGAATTGCAATCAGGTTATGCGCTGATCGGTCCTCATCGTGATGATTACCACCTATTTCTAGATGAAAAAATTGACCGAGATTTTTTTTCTCAGGGAGAATTGAGAGTCACGAATTTGTCTTTAAAAATTGCAATAAATCAGCTATTATTCTCCCATTATTCCTTACATCCAATACTGATTTTTGATGATCTTTTCTCCGAGTTAGATGCGCAGGTTTCCCAACGTCTGCTCGGGCTCTTTGCACAACTGCAGAACCAGATCTTCGTAACTTCAACAACACGCCCAGAAAAATTAGATACGAAGAGTTGCAGTTTTCAAGTGGTGCAAGGGCAATTCGTCTGAGTTTCCCCCTCCGCTCTGTTTCCTCTCTCCAGCAATTGCTGAACGAAGTTGCAGGAACCCGGACCGGTCAATGGATCGGTGACTCAGATTTCTTGTGCCCCCCTTTCCAATCCTCTATGGGTTTTCAGGAGTTTCTATGGAAGAAATAGCGCCAGCTACGACTGCTGCTTCCGGCTATGGTGAAGACAACATTACCTTGCTCAAGGGGCTCGAAGCAGTACGCAAGCGGCCTGGAATGTATATCGGTGGTGTGGACTCCGCTGCACTGCACCATCTGGTATTCGAAATTGTCGATAACAGTATCGATGAAGCGCTAGGAGGCTACTGCGACAAGATCGAGGTAATCCTGCATATCGACGGCAGTATCTCAGTTCATGACAATGGACGTGGGATTCCAGTGGGTATTCATAGGGATGAAGGGATCTCTGCAGTTGAGTTGATCATGACGAAACTGCACGCTGGTGGAAAGTTTGACAACAGCAACTACAAAGTCTCCGGGGGTTTGAACGGAGTTGGAGCTTCTGTAGTCAACGCTCTCTCCAGCAAACTGGTTGTCGAGGTGGATCGAGATGGTCAATTGTGGCGACAGGAGTATGAGCGAGGAAATGCCAAGCAACCATTAGCTGCGATTCGAACCTCTGACAAAACAGGAACTCGCACCACATTCTGGCCGGACTCACTGATTTTTGAAGAGACCCAGTTCAGCTTTGCAATCCTTTCACAGCGCTTGCGTGAATTGGCCTTTCTCAACCGAGGAATCTACATTTCCATTCGGGACAACCGGAATAACGAATTTGCCGAATTCTGTTACGAAGGTGGAGTGGCTTCTTTCATTGAGCATCTCAATCAGAACAAAAATGTCCTCCATGAAAAGCCAGTTTATGTTGAGGGCAAACAAGAGGATCTCGAAGTAGAAGTGGCTTTCCAATACAACGAGAGCTATGTCGAGCGCATCTTCTCTTTCGTCAACAACATCAACACCACAGAAGGTGGAACTCACCTCTCTGGCTTCAAAACAGCGCTGACAGCTACGCTCAATAAGTATGCTGCTGCCAACAACCTGACCAAAGATCTGAAAGAAAACCTGAGCGGTGAGGATGTTCGTGAAGGCATCTCTGCAGTGGTCAGCGTCCGCATTTCAAATCCACAGTTTGAATCACAGAAGAAAATCAAGCTCACCAACACAGAAGCCAGGGGTAAGGTGGAGAGACTGGTGAGTGAAAATTTGGCAACATTCCTGGAAGAAAATCCGCAGGTGGCCAAACGAATCATTCAAAAAGCAACGGATGCCCAGCGAGCCCGTATCGCAGCAGTCAAAGCCCGAGAGTTGACACGTCGCAAGAATGTGCTGGAAGTCGGTAGCTTGCCCGGCAAGCTCGCAGACTGTCAGGAACGGGATCCGGCACTGAGTGAATTGTTTCTGGTGGAGGGTGATTCCGCAGGAGGATCAGCCAAGCAGGGAAGAGATCGGCGCAATCAAGCGATCCTGCCGCTGAAGGGCAAGATTCTCAATGTTGAAAAAGCCCGGATGGACAAGATGCTCACCAGTGATGAAATCCGTACGATCATCACCGCACTGGGTACTGGAATTGAGAAGGATTTTGACATCAGCAAAATCCGCTATCACAAGGTCATCATCATGACTGATGCGGATGTGGATGGAAGCCATATTCTAACGCTGATCCTGACGTTTTTCTATCGACAGATGCCGGAGATTATTGAGCGTGGTTATCTATACATCGCTCAGCCACCACTCTACAAAGTGAAGCGCAACAAGGAAGAATTCTACCTGAGAGACGAAAGAGAGATGGCAGAACGCTTGATGGAACTCTCCAGTAATAAGCTTCGACTTATTCTACCAGAACGAGAGCCGTTGACAGGGGAAGCCCTGCTGGAGATGGCGCGACGTCTTCACCGCTACTGCGATCAGTATCAGCGTTTCTGTCTGAATCCAGACCTAAAGTTACTGACAGATCAATGGCTGAAGCACCAACTCAGGCTGGAAACAGGTGGTACGGATTACCTACTGCAACGAATGCGGGATCTTCAGGAGTTTCATGCAGATTTTAAATTGGAGGTTGATCCAGAACGTGGAGGACATCAGGTAGATTTACTGATGCAAGGGGAATCACTGCGCTTCACCCTTAACTTCTTGGATAATCTGGATATCCACGATTACAACAATCTGCTGGAACAGCGTGAAGAGCTGCTACGTTTCCTTGGCGGAGAAAATCTTCAAATTGAAGACGAAGATCAGAAAATTCATGATCTACCGGACTGGTTTGCCTTGCGGGACTTCATCACCAATTTCGGTAAGAAGGGAATTTATATTCAGCGCTACAAGGGACTCGGTGAGATGAATCCAGACCAACTCTGGGAGACCACCTTGGATCCGGAAGTACGTACTCTCAAGCAAGTTCGCGTTGAAGATATCAATGTCTCGGATGATATGTTCACGGTGCTGATGGGGGATCTAGTGGAACCGAGGCGACGCTTCATTGAAGAGAATGCTCTCAAGGTAAAGAATCTGGATGTCTGACACCCCGGCGGTTGTTGCAATTGTTGGCCGACCAAATGTTGGCAAGTCTACTTTTTTCAATCGGTTGGTGGGTCGTCACACTGCGATTGTTGAAAACATTCCGGGAGTCACGAGAGACCGCAACTATGGCCTGGCCAGTTTCCGTGGTTTTCGCTTCCTGGCGATTGATACAGGTGGATTTGAGCCGATCTCTGAAGATGGTTTGCTCCAGCAGATGCGTGAGCAGGCTCAGGTTGCTGTCGAAGAAGCTGATGCTGTCATTTTTCTGACCAGCATTCAAGACGGCCTCAATCCCGGGGACGAGGAGATCTATCGTTATCTCAGCCGACACAAGAAGCCGATCTTTGTAGCCGCCAACAAAACGGACCATCCGAGCCACGATACGCAGATTGCGGAGTTCTATCAATTAGGTGTAGAGCACGTCTATGGTGTATCTGCGGCTCACACACGTGGCCTAGAGGATCTGCTGGAGGCCATCCATGAGCAGATTCCTCTGGATTACACCGACCCAGAAGCTGGCACTCAGGTACGAGTGGCGGTGATCGGTAAGCCCAACGCAGGCAAATCCTCGCTGATCAATGCCTTGTTGGGCGAAGAGCGGATGGTTGTAGACTCGCAGGCTGGAACAACACGTGATCCAGTAGATAGCTTGTGTCGTCACGAGGGCAAGGAGTATCTGCTGGTAGATACGGCAGGCATCCGACGCAAAGGCAGGGTCACCCAAAAAATTGAGACTTACAGCATCGTCTCTGCGTTGAAGACCATGGAACGTTCAGACGTCGTTTTGCTGGTGATTGACGCTACTGAGGGAGTTACCGAACAGGTCCTGCGAATTGGTGGGTACGCTCTAGACCGCAAGAAAGCAATAGTACTGGTAGTCAACAAATGGGATCTGGCGGTTCAAGGAGAGATTGCCCTGCGCAACGTTCCTCGTCAATTGGAACCACAGCGCTTGCAGGATGCGATGACCACAGAATTGAGAGAACGCCTTGAGTTTCTCGGCTTCGCTCCACTTGTTTTTGTAAGCGCCAAAACTGGAAAACGGATAACTCAAATTTTTCAGAAAATCGACGAAGTCTATTTGCAATACACGCGTCGCGTGAGCACTGCAGACCTGAACACGGTGCTAGAAATGATTGTCCGTAAGCACCCACCTCCTGCCAAATCTGGTCGAGCCACCAAGGTTTTCTATGGCACCCAGGTTTCTGCTTCCCCACCCACCTTTGTCATGGTCAGCAATCATCCAGAAAAACTGAACTACTCCTATGAACGCTATTTTCTGAACCAACTCCGCTATCATTTCGGTTTTGAGG
>WTIF01000065.1:15696-17514 GCA_011522845.1 Deltaproteobacteria bacterium | reverse complement strand
AGAGCAAATCGCAGAAAGTATTCAGGCTGAGGCTCATCACTGGTTAAAAATGAATGACCTTAATCCCAGCTTTGAGCGATTGCAGGGTTTAGCCAAACAGATCAAAAAATCACCTCGTACTCCCTGGTGCTGGCAGATTGGAAAGGGTTGGCAAGTTCGATCCAAAAGTAGCCAGCTGACTCTAGAACAAATCGTTGAAGCTTCAACAAGGGTACAGCGTGATTAGATTTAGCCCACAGGCTTGAACTCGATCCCTCCGTTTCTCAATTGAACATTGAGTTTCTGCCCATCTTTGACAGTTCCTGAGAGAAGCGCCCTTGCCAAAGGAGTCTCAAGCTCCTTCTGAATTGCTCTTTTCAGCGGACGCGCTCCGTAAAGTGGATCAAACCCTGTTTCACTCAGCAATTTCATAGCATCTGGGCTCATCTCCAGTTCAATTCTGCGGTCATCTAGTCTCTTCTGTAATCTCTTCAACTGGATCTGGACAATTTCCAGCAAATCTTCTTGTTGCAAAGGATGAAAGACAATTGTGTCATCGATTCGATTGAGAAACTCTGGACGAAAGTGCCCCTTCAACTCAGCTAGGACAGACTGACGAATGGATTGGAAATCCACTTTGTTCTGGGCTTGCTCCATGATCCTTGTGGAACCAAGATTGGAAGTCATCAGAATAAGTGCATTGCGAAAATCTACCGTCCTGCCCTGAGAGTCTGTGAGTCGACCATCCTCCAAAATCTGTAGTAAAATATTGAAGACATCGTAATGGGCCTTTTCAATCTCGTCGAAGAGAATGACACTGTAAGGTCTTCGGCGAATCGCTTCGGTTAGCTGACCTCCTTCTTCATAGCCCACATACCCTGGAGGAGCCCCGATCAGTCGAGCCACCGCATGTTTTTCCATATACTCAGACATGTCGATCCGCACCATGCTTTGCTCATCATCAAAGAGGAACTCCGCTAATGCGCGAGCTAGTTCGGTCTTCCCCACCCCAGTTGGTCCAAGAAAAATGAAACTCCCGAGGGGTCGCTGTGGATCATTGATGCCAGAACGTGCTCTCAGAACCGCGTCTGAAACAGTCTCAATCGCTTGATGCTGGCCCACTACACGCTGTTGTAGATGCTCAGGTAGGCGTAGTAGTTTTTCATGTTCACTTTCCAACATTCTACTGACAGGAATTCCAGTCCATCGAGCCACAATCTCAGCAATGTCATCACTGCTGACTTCTTCACGTAAGAGCTGGTTCTGATGCTGCTCCGCAGTCAGCTGAGCTTGTCTCAGCTGATTCTCTAGATCTCTCAAAACTCCGTATTCCAACTTGGCAGCTTCTTCCAAATTGTAGTTTCGCTTTGCCTGTTCAATTGCAAGTCGGGTTTCCTCGAGTTGCTTTTTCAAATCACTCAAGGATTGTAATGATTCTTTTTCCTTACTCCATTGCAGGGTCAGCGTGTCCATTTTGTTCTGCAAATCTGCCAACTCACGACTGAGAATCTCGAGACGCTGGATAGAGGCTGAATCCTCTTCTTTCTTCAAAGCTTCTTTTTCAATTTCGAGTTGCAGAATTCTTCTCGAAATTTCGTCCATCTCTGCCGGCATTGAGTTGATCTCAACTCTAAGTTTTGCAGCGGCTTCATCCATCAGATCGATCGCTTTATCAGGTAGAAACCGATCCGCAATATAGCGGTTGGAAAGAGTAGCTGCCGCAATGAGTGCGTTGTCCTTGATCCGGACACCGTGGTGAATTTCATAGCGTTCTTTCAGACCCCGTAAAATTGAAATGGTATCTTCAACGCTTGGTTGATCGACCAAAACTTGCTGGAA
>WTIF01000065.1:5642-15596 GCA_011522845.1 Deltaproteobacteria bacterium | reverse complement strand
GGATTATTCTTTGTACGACGAGATAGAACCTGGGTAACTCGACGTATTTCATCGTCTCTCCCAATCACTGGATCAAGCTTGCCTTCTTGAGCTTGCTTGGTGAGATCCTGTCCATATTTTTCTAAAGCTTGGTAGGTTTCTTCAGGGTTCTGTGAATTCACCCTTTGATGGCCTCGAACTTCTTCCAAAGTCTTACGAACTCTTTCCTTGGTAATTCCAGAGTCTGCCAAAAAACGCCCGGCACTACCCTTCTTCCCCTCACCCACCAAAGCTAACAGCAGATGCTCGACGCTAATGAAGGAATCCTTCATCTTCTTGGATTCTTCTTCTGCATTGACGAGCACCTGATTTAGTTCGCCTGAGCCACTCACTTGCGTTGTAGAGGATCCACTGAGGGTAGGTAACGCATCTAGCCTCTGTGCAAGCTGCATCTGAAAAGTGGGTAAGACTATCTCCATCTTTTCCAACAATCGTGGAATCAGACCATTTTCTTGAGCCACGAGTGCTTGCAATAGATGAATACTGATAATCTGAGTGTTTTGCCTCCGAGTCGCTTCGTTCTGAGAAGCCTCTAAGGCAAGCAAAGATTTTTCTGTGAATTTTCGCGGATCCATAAAATTCTCCAATGACTTATTTTTTGTTAGCACTCATATTATTTGAGTGCTAACAAAAAAGCAAGTATTCCTTTTGATTAACTGATCCCAAGTCTTTGAGCATTGTTCGAGCAAAATTTTTCTAAAATACTAAGGGAGTTTATCTACGACCCATCCACAGAATTCATCAATTGATCATAACCTGTCATCTCCACGTACCCTACGCCTTGTATGGGTTGTCCATTCTGAGTGCCTTTAACAAGAACTGAGCCTTCCCAATAGGAAACTGTAGTTTGTAATTCCTGATCGCTCATTCTTGGTGAAATTTGCAGATCAAGATTTTCCGAAGAAAGCTTCAAGGTCCACCCAGCTGGATAAGATGCTCCACTGTTAGGACTTTGCCAAAGTTCAACTACCTTGAGTGCTACTTCTGGAAAGTTCAGATTTCGGCTCTCTCCATTTGGATTAACCAATTTGCCTGAACTTTGTTCATCTGGTTTCCCAGCTTTATCTCGCAGTTGATAGTACATCAAATCTGTCCCATCGTTCAGTTGCAGTGCAAACCAGTCCCAGCCTATTTGGTTCGATTCAAGGACACTGGTACTCCACTCACGATCCAGCCAACTTGAGCCTTTAACTTCAAAAGTTCCTTCAGGAGTGGTGACTTCCCCACTCGCAACCATCCGGGTGAAAGAATAGTAATAAGAGGCATTGCCCGGTTGTTTCCCTTTCTGGCTCAGTCCCTGATTTCCTTGGAGTACCAATGGCTTACTTGGAGTCACTTCTAGATTGATTCCAAATTCTTCTGTCTTAGCAAGAAGTTGCCATTTCATTGGATCGTTACCTACTCCTTTAATCTCCCAATCATCTAACCAAATTTTTAAAGGCTGTGCTTCTACTCCAGCCAAACCCAAAGCAGCACGTTGAAAGCGCTCAGCGTGATAAAAGCGCTCTTCCTGAATGTCAGAAAGAGCCAAGTGTCCCATGTAGAGTTGATTAGTTCTCCAAGGGGAACCGGTTTCTTCGGGAAGTTCTGGCACTAGCGAATTCCGAAACAAGGTCACTTGAAAGCCGAAGGGACGTCCTACTTCATTTTGCAGATTCCCAGTAAAATACCACCACTCGTTGCGAAATTCTGGATGATCAGCATGATCTTTAGGAAATGAAAAAGACCTTGGCTCTAGCGCACGTGCGTATCCCGACACATCGCCACCTCCCAATGCCTCTGCCACATTTAGGTTGCTATTATTCTGGAGTGGTAGATCTCGTTGATGAAGCGCATACCAAGAGAATCCAAGGAGGGTCAGAAAACCGCAGAAAACCAAAATTAATTTGAAGTTTCGCATTCACCTCATGAAATGAAAGTAAGGACGTTGTCACCAACAATCATTGGATTTTGTTCTAAGAGAAAAGTCTAAGAATGTTTAGTGCAAGATAAAATAATGAATGAAACCGGCGAACTAACTTTAGGAACAGGATCTAAATGAATGGGGAGGGAGAGCGTGTTAAATCTTGGTGAACTCCATCAAAGTAAATCTTTGCAGGGAATTCAGAACTTTTGAAAACGAGAACAATTATCTCGCTTAGAGTGCTTCAGTCTAAAATAGGAAGGTGTTCTTGGTAGGTGGCTTGGAAGGCTTTGATTAAGTAATCAGCGTCAAGAGAACCGCAAGTCTCTCTGATTGAGTGCATGGCAAGCATCGCAGCACCCACATCAACGGTTTCTATCCCGAGGCGTGCTGCGGTGATCGGGCCAATCGTGGAACCACATGCCAGATCAGTGCGCATCACAAATTTTTGAACAGGCACATTACACTGATAACAAATTTGCTCGAACCAAGCTTCTGTCCTTGCAGAGGTAGCGTAACGGCCTTGAGAATTCCGTTTGATGACCGGTCCTTCATTCATTTGAGGAAAGTGATTAGGGTCGTGCTGTTCGGCATAATTTGGATGAACAGCGTGCGCCATGTCTGCCGATACAAGGATCGAATTGGCTACTGCACGTTCGTAGGCCTGTGGAGATCCAGTCTGCTCCGCTAATCTTCGAATAACAAATTCCAGAAACGAGGAATGCGCCCCCTCCGTTGTTTGACTACCAATTTCTTCGTGATCGTAACAAACCAAAACTTGGGTCCACGGCTTCGTAGAGTTGGACTGACAAAGGGCCTGCAACCCTGTGAAGCAACAGAACAAGTTATCCAACCGTGCTGAGGCAATGAATTCCAGATCTGGCCCCCAGCACTGAGCGGATTGGGTATCGTAAAGACTTAAATCCCAACTACGGATCTTGCTCACATCCAAATCCAGTTCCTCTGCAAGCCAGAACTTCAGGGCATCTTCGGTTTCCCAACTTTGACTCTTGGTCAAAATAGGCGGCAGATGCTTTTGCTTGTTAAGTTGTAGGCCTTTCTCATTGACCTCGCGATTGAGATGAATCGCTAGCTGTGGAATTCTGACCAGCGGTCGCTCACAGAGCAGGGGATGAGTCTTTAGCCCATTTTCAGACTCAACGAAGACCCTTCCTGCCAAAGACAAATCTCTATCAGTCCATGTTCCCAACAACACTCCACCATACACCTCCACTCCCAGTTGACGGTAACCACTACGGGTAATATTCGGATGAGGCTTAAGTCTTAGATTGGGGCTGTCGGTATGGGCGCCAACTATGTGCGCTCCATGCTCTGGAAGAGATGCTCCCTGAATCCAGGCGACAATGCTGGTTTCACCTCTAGTGACATAGTATTTTCCGCCCTGCTCCGTCTCCCATAGTTGGCTTTCCCGCAACTCTAGAAAGCCACTGTCGATAAGTTGACGCTTGATCGATTGAACCGCATGAAACGGTGTCGGAGAAGAATTTAAAAATTGGAGCAGGTTCGAAACGGTTGACATAGGAAATTATAGAGCCATTGCCACGAGAACAATCAACAAATAAACACCAGCCATGATCGTGGACTTTGTTTTGGTGAGCGTGTAGTTGTCACTCCAAAAGAGATAGATCGCTAAAGCGGTCGCTCCAACGAGCATGTATACCAACTCAATTTGGGGCAGGTTTACCGGCGTGACGGCACCTGTTAACACCAAGGCAAGTAGAATTGGAACACTTAAGCAGACGCAGATATCAAAGATATTGCTTCCAAATACGTTAGAAATCGCAGCATCATAATTTCCTCTTTTCGCACTCATAACCGACAGCACTGTGTCCGGTACTGAAGTACCAGCTGCAATGACAATGAAGCCCATGATCACTGCATCAATTCCGAGGAGATCCCCCAATTGAATGGAAGCTTCCACCAAGATGTGGGAAGCCAGACCCATCACCAACATCATCCCCAAGATCCATTTCCATGCATGAGGTTCATCCCGAATTTCCAGTTCTGATTCTTCCTCCTCTTCATCAGTATCCTCATTTTCTGCAGAGGAATTCTCTTCGGAGTCCTCTTCGGCTAAATTTCTTTTGTGTTTGCGATAATCCAAATTCAACCAAAACACATAGCCAATATACGCTGAGATGAATAATGCGGCCACACCAAAGCCCCAAGCATTTGGGAAGGCAAACAGAGCCACAAGCAGCAAAATAACAACCCCAAAGTACATCAAGCTGTCTCGCCAGACGACCTCCTTACCAATTTTCATTGGCCCTTTAGCGACCAATCCAGCAGCAGCTGGAATGATTAAGACGTTGTAAAGCGCAGACCCTACAATCGAGGAAATACCCACTTCAGCACGCCCTAAGAGGATCACCGCAATGACTGCAACACAAAATTCAGGGAATGAACTTGCAATAGCGTCAATCACAGCAGCTTTGATGGATTCTGGGAGTTTGTGTTTTTCCTGAACGTAATCTGCAGCCGGCTGAAAGAAATCCCCTGCTCGCCAAATGGCGATAGAGGCAAATATAATTAGGCTCACCCACAGCAGAAAAGAAACCGGCCAAATTCTCAGTCCAACCAAGTACATGATTGCCAAGGCCATGATCACCACAGTCAGGTTGGCTACGTGGTTGTAGATTCCACCACCAAAGAAAAAACGCAATGGCTGGACAAGATTAAAGTTCATTATGTTCTCTAGGAAGATGTGGGTGAAGAGGGACTCCGTAAAACCCCTTCACTACCCTCACGTAATCGCCGCAGATTATCGCGATGGCAATAAAGCAAAAGAAGACTCAGAGCGGCCTGAATTGCAGTTAGATCCCACGTTGGCAGTTCTGTCATCATCCCCGGTAAAACCGTGCTGACTGGTGGTAGTAGGCAAAGCATCACAATTGCTGAGAGGCTTGATATTTTTTTCCAGGCAAACATCAGCAACCAAGTTCCCACGCCCACTAACGCTAATGGATAATAGACTGCCAGTAGCATTCCGATCTGGCAGGAGATCCCCTTGCCACCCTTGAAACGTAGAAAGACTGGGAAGACATGCCCCAGAATTGCGAAAGCCCCCACGAGCATGAGGATTCCCAATGTTGGTTCAGGCGATGACTCTTCCAGCAGCGCTAATTCAGCAATCACAACCGCAAGCCACGCTTTACCAAAATCCAGGATGAACGTCAGCGCCCCCGGTAATTTTCCACCAACTCTCATTACGTTGGTCATGCCGATATTGCCACTACCCTGCTGGCGTACGTCCACTCCTAGCCAGAATCGGCCGATCAACAGTCCAAAAGGGATGCTCCCAAGGAGATATGCAATGAGGAGAGAAATGAGGAGGGTCATTTAGCTGGGCTGCAAGGTTTCGTTGAAGCTGGAAGCTCAGGGTCGGACCCAAAAACTCCCAGCACTCACTGACCTATTTCGTTTGCCAACTCAAGTTCATTGTTTGTATTCGAGATCTCCCATGAGGCTATCATCGACTGCAAAGTCGAAGTCTGGCTCTAATTCCAATTGAGGACTTGCTTCAGGAGAATTGTTTGCCTCGCCTTCTTTTGCTTGTTGCGGGGCTGGTCCCACCGGAGCAGGCTGACTCATTGGGGCTGAACCGAGTTGAGCACCATACGGATAAGTTTGAGCTTGCCTACGCTGCAACTGTGCCGGGCTCGGCACCAGAATCGCTGCAGTCAGCAATAGGAGCGCGAAAGCAAAACAGCCGCAGTAGATCAGGCCGTTAAAGTACAGATCGTACTTTTGCTTATCAAGATAATAAGTGACCGTTTCAAAACCACTGTAGGTGCGATAGCTGACCTCCCCCATACCACTGTAAAAGTAGTACATCCCGAAGGTCATCATTCCCAGGGTCGCCAAGAAACCAATCGTGTAGAGATTGGAGTAAGTTTGATTTTGAGGCATAGGCCCTCTTGATGACTAAAAGCCCAAGGTACAGCAGGCCAAATCTCGTCTCAGAGACTGGGCAAACTTATTGCACTTTGGACAGAATCTAGCTCCAATTCTTTGGGAATTCATGGAGCCAAGTTTTTGCCTTAGTTGGTATATCGGCTATTTAAAACAAAACTTGAGTCCTTTTTTCGATTGCCTCTCTGGACCTCTTGCTTTAGCACTATTACTTAGCTTCTATCTCCCCGGGATGAGCCCGGCAATTCATCAACGACCGAAGTCCACACCAACATGACAGATAAATTTCAGGATAAATCTCAGGTCATTGAAGCTGAGTTAACCCCCCAAGACGAAGAATTTCTTAAAGAAATCAATCAACAGATTCTAAAATTCCTTGAGAAAGACGAAGAGATTTTAGAATTTGACCCAATGAACTCCTACCAACGTAGGCTCGTACATCAAATGGGTTCCTTATATCAACTCAACAGTAAATCAGTTGGTAGTCGGGATGAGCGATATGTCTGTTTGCTCAAATCACAGTTGCTTGGAGAAATTCTGGCGGCTCCAGAAAAACCAGAAGAGTCCCCAGATCCAGCTCCCCGAAAGGGAGTAATGATTGACAGAGGCAATGAAATCTTTTATTGCCGTCCAGGCCAGAAAATTGTCTTGAGAGCTGATGGCAGCTTCGGAGTCCCGACTTCAGATAACACCATGAAAGTGTTGGATGAGAGAGAGATGGACAGCGGTATGTTCCGAATTCAACGCAACCACTTGATTTGCCCTCAGGATGAGCAGTGGTGAGAACTGGAGGGATTGGTCAAGCTTTGGTCTGGCCTACCTAGGGGACGCCATCTTTGAGCTTTGGTGTCGCAAATATGCCTTACAGAGAAGTCAAAGTGCCCGCCAGGTGCACCAATGGGTGGTAGAATTAGTACGCTGTCAAACACAATCAAAGTTGGCGTTTCTTTGGCACGGAAAGTTGAGTGAGGAAGAACTTCAGGTTTTTCAACGCGGGAAGAACCAAAAACCAATTACACGGCCTAAGCATGCAACGGTTGAGGAATACCGAATGGCGACAGGCTTTGAATGCGTTATCGGTTATTGGCATCTTCAACAACATGATCGACTGAACGAGATGATGCATCTTCCAGAGTCCCGAAAATTGATTGAGGCACATACTTCAGAAATCTAGATGAACGTTTACCTGACTGCATTGTTATTTATTTTGACGATCGGGGTGGTGACATTTCCACTTTTTTTCAGCCGAATCCAAAGACATGAACTGCAGAGAGACCAAGCAACTCCGGACACCAGTGAGTCTGACGCACTATTGAGTGCACTCAGCGAATTGGAGGACGATTTTCAATTAGGACGGCTAAACAAAGACGAATACCAGCAGCAGAAAATCCGATTACAGCGTCAATATTTGAAGCTTAAAGAAACCCCAGAAAACGGATGACGAGCCAGCTTCTGAAAAACTTGCGCCGACCCTCCACTCTGCCTAATTCAAGACAGAAGCGGGGAAAACAAACTCAAAATACCAAGGAACGCGTCCTTTACATCTGGGGCTTGTTCAGCCCCCCAAAACCCTCTGCCGTTCAGGCCAAACAAGCAGACACGGAGATTCGTTCCATCTCAATGATGGGCCTGCTTATCGGTTTTCTACTGATAATGACTTTGGTGGGAGTGGTGGGTGATTATGGTGTGCTAGCCACCTCAAGGCTTAATGACCAGGATTTCCGCTTACGCCATGAAATGCAGGAAATGCGAGTTCAGGAGCAAGAACTATTAGCGGAAGTGCAAGCCCTGCGAACAAGCTCGGAATACATCGATTTTTTAGCTCGCCGCGATTTGGGCCTGGTCAAGTTGGATGAATTGATCTACTACTTACCCGAGCAGATCTCTCTGCCAAGAGAATCCTCGTACTTAGTCTTTCCTTCTAGCCAACATCCTCGGCGTCAAGTTGAGCGAGTTTTAGAGCCCTTACCTCCTTTGGAAGAGAATCGACCAGACAATCTGTTATCAACTAGTAATACAAACTCTCCCTTGAATGGGGAGGCTTCACAGTGAGCCAGTAGTTCTTTTAAATTACCCCTGAGAACTCTCTCGTCTGGATAACTGAGTCGTACGCAAAGACTCGCAGCCTGCCACCCTCCCAATTCTCCCAAAACGTCTTTTAATAACGGAATTAAGCGGTACGGGGCTTCATAAATTACCAAGGTGGTCTGCCAACGTTTCAGGCTTTGCAAGGCCTTTCGACGCAACTCTGTCTTCCGGGGAAGAAAACCGACACAATAAAAGTCCTGACAAGGTAGCCCACTGACAACTAATGCCGTCATCAGCGAAGAAGGCCCGGGCAAAGAGACAATTTCACCCTCGATTGCGATGATAGCTTGGATCAAGCGATACCCGGGATCTGCAAAAACTGGAGTTCCTGCATCAGAAATTAACGCGAGCTGTTTGCCAGCTTTCAGCAAATCAAGTAAATCCCGGATCTGCTCTGACTCGTTGTGTTCGTTAAGGGTTCGTAGATTTTGTTGAATTCCGTGATGCTTGAGAAAACGGCTGCCGACCTTCCGTTCTTCACAAATCACTTCATCGACAGTTCTCAGAATTTCCAGTGCCCGAAAGGTAATATCACCAGCATTTCCAATCGGAGTTGGAACGAGAAAGAGTTTGCCCATGGACATAAGACCTAATTCACCAACGGCACTAATAGTAGGAAACGGGGAGACGCCCTCTCAAACCTTATTGGACCAGTTTTGGAGCACAGTAGACTTGAGGATTGGAGCAGATGGTGGTGCAAATCGATTATTATCGTTAGGGCTAAAACCAGATTTTGTAGTAGGAGATCTGGATTCACTTACTGAAGCAAATCGAAAGCAATTTCAAGCTTCCCAGCTACATCTGGTCGCTGATCAAGAAACCAACGATGTTTCAAAGGTTCTCGAATTTTGTCATCAGCGAGGGATCAAGGGGGTCCATCTCTTGGGGATGCAAGGGGATCGGACAGATCATTTCATGGCCTGTCTAGATTCTTGCTATGGCTTCAGAAATCTGCTGGAAATCAGTTTGTGGAATGAGACTGAACGGATAGATCTCTCAACTGGGAGATGGTCTGCTGTGCTACCTGTAGGCACGACAGTTTCCCTGATCCCAGCTTTTGGACCTGTTACTGAAATCACCAGTTGGGGCTTGGGTTATGCGCTTGCTGGTAGAAGTCTGTATCCTGGTCAGCCACCGTCTGGTGTTTCCAACCTAAGTGTTGAACCGGATGTCAGAATCGAATTTGCTGAGGGTACCTTGCTAGTTGTTACTCAACGAAAGCAAATCGAGTAAAATGGGGTATGTGCTTTCAAGGTGGATTTCTAAGGATTGACTGAAAGTCGCTGCCTGGTCTTTCGAACAAAATCGACTAAAAAGACCAAGAACACCCCACCAAACAACCCTACAACTAACGAAAGTGCTAGAATCAACCGCACATTGGGCTTACTAGGATTTTCAGGAGGAATGGCCCGATCAATGATTCGAACTAAAGGCTGTTGGCCGGACTGCAACAATTGCAATCGCGCTTGAGTCTGAGCAAACTGAATTCTCAACTTGGAAATTTCCTCTGAGTCCCTGCCATCGCCAATTGACTGAACATCTCTTTGTTTATTGAGTTCAGCTAGTTTTGCTTCCAACACTCCAATTTCTGCTTTCATGTCCGTTATGCTTGGTGCACTTGGCTGTGTCTTTTCCAGTACACCCAACTCAATTTGACGATCAATCAAGCGCTGCTGAAGATTTTCTAGAACTAAGGGACTGACAGAGAATGAAGTCTCTATTTCTGCTGATTTCACCTCAATAGCTTTTTCTGCTCCCAATTGACTTAAGGATTGGCCCAAACTATCTAATTCGCGTTGCAAATCTACAATTTCTTGAGAGAGCAAGTAGTCGTTAGCCCAACGCAATCCATCATTAGCTAGGCTTACTGCTAGATCTGGATCCCTAAAGTGAACTGTTAATGAAGTCAGTCCAGATGATTTTTCAGTTTGAAATTCAAAGGTAGGGTTTTTGGGATTTCCAATCAGTGACGCAGCTGCAAATTCATCTGG
>WTIF01000065.1:0-5542 GCA_011522845.1 Deltaproteobacteria bacterium | reverse complement strand
ATAATTCGATGGTAGCGCTTTTTTCCAGCCCTCAACAACACTTCTCCTTCAACAAAATGCTCAACAGTCAAAGCAGCGTTTAATTCTTCAACCCGTTCCTGATTCAAGTAGAGACCGCCTTGCTGTAGCAGGCGTCGGGCCTCACTTCGACTTGGGCACATTCCCACTTCGACAAATAAATCCAAAAGTAGAATCCCTGTGGTCACTCGTGTTTGGGGAATCTCAGTTGCGGGAACTTGGCTCCGATCTCCACCTCCTCCAAAAACTGCTTGAGCACCCTTTTCCGCTTTTCGGGCCTCTTCTTCACCGTGCGCCAAACTTGTGGTCTCAAAGGCCAACACGGCTTTGGCTTTGCGAATATCTGCCCCCTCCAACTGCTCCAATTCCTGAATCTGCTCCTGTGACAAATAAGTAAACAGTCTTAGGCACTTAGCTACATCGGCATCATCAAGATTGACCCAATACTGGTAGTATTCGTAGGGTGAGGTTCTCGTTGGATCTAGCCAGATAGCACCAGATTCAGTCTTACCCATTTTCTTGCCACTGGCGGTAGTCAACAATGGATATGTAAAACCGTACGCTTCGTGCTGGTCAACTCGTCGAATCAGGTCCACTCCAGAGATAATATTCGCCCATTGATCATCACCCCCGAGTTGTAGAGTACAGCCGTAACGTCGCTTCAATTCCAGAAAGTCATAAGCTTGGAGGAGTTGGTAATTAAACTCTAGAAAAGAGAGGCCTGTTTCCAAACGAGCTTTGTAGGTCTCGAACGAAAGCATCCGATTGACTGAGAAGTGGCGGCCAATTTCACGAAGAAAATCCAGATAGTTCAGATCCCGTAGCCATTCCGAATTATTAATCTGTAGATTGTTTTCGTCAAATCTGAGAAAGCGCCCGAATTGCGGACGAATCGCTTCGATATTTTGCTGCAGTTGCTCTTCTGTGAGCATCTTGCGCATCTCAGTTTTTCCGCTTGGATCCCCAACCATCGCTGTGCCACCGCCCATCAGAGCGATGATTCGATGACCTTGTCTCTGCAAGTGGGCTAATCCCATGATCGGAATCAGGTGACCAACGTGTAGGGAATCAGCGGTGGGATCAAATCCACAATAGGCACAGATGGATTGCTGGTCCATCCGAGATGCCAATTCTTCGGGATGGGTTTGCTGCTGGCAGAAACCCCGCCATTCAAATTCTTTCAGGACGCTCAAGGCTGGAACTCGCTAGATTCTGCAGAAATAAGGGGGATCAAAAATGTGGGATTATTTTTAGAAGCTCGCTGTACCGGAACAGACTTCGTCACAGGTCACTGATTCATGGCCACACTCGGCCACAAAAAATTGTCCATTGTAGCATTCACATTGTCCACTCCAGCGGAAATCAATCTTCACATCACCAGGGGCTGTTTCGTAGGGAAAATTGTAAACGTTGTCTTCGCAAATAGAGCGCTGTCGCCATTGATTGGCAGTCTGAGTTGGGGGTGGTATGAAGCGAGAGGGAGCGCTAGTCATTTGACAACTCTGCAAACAATCATTGTAGACTTCAAAGCAGGTATCACCCTGAAGGAACCCTCCAAGTTCCCGGCATTGCGGAAAGCCGAATTGAGGATGCTCTACCACGCAACGTTCCAAGCAGGAGCTTCCCAATGCGCTTACAGTCGGTGCAGCCAAGCTCATCAGTCCGATGAACACAGTCAGGGTTCCCCACAATAACTTATTCATGCCAACCTCTCCTTCCAGAAAACGCTTCTTGTAAGGTGATTTCATCCACATATTCCAGGTCCCCTCCTGCTGGCAAGCCTCGGGCAAGTCTTGTAATTTGAGGGACTAAATCTGCTAGCTCGTTCTGCAAAAATCCAGCCGTGGCTTCTCCCTGAACTGTCGGGTTGGTTGCCAGAATCAGCTCGTCTGCACCATCTTTTTCCAGCCGCTTGCGTAAGCTTCGAATTTGCAATTGGTCAGGTCCAATTCCTTCCAGTGGGGATAGAGCACCAAGCAACACATGATAAACGCCCTGATAAACCCGACTTCGCTCGATCTGGAAGACATTGTTGGGCTGTTCTACCACACAGATCAGCCGCTGATTTCTCATTTGATTACTGCAAACCGAGCATGTGCCAAGATCTGTGAAGCCATGACAAACATCGCAGTGATGTATCCTCTCCTTCACCTGTCGAATGGCTTCCGCCAGGTTCGTGGCTTCTTCTGGTGTGTACCTGAGTATCCCAAAAGCGAGCCGAAGCGCTGTCTTTTTCCCAATCCCAGGCAATCTAGACAACTCACGAGATAAACGATCCAACGACTCTGGATACTGCATGCTCACTTCTTATCAGTGAACAGCTGATGGCCTTGCCGAGCCGCTGTGATCTCTAGCCCAAGAGGGTCACTGACAGTGATTTCAACGCCCTGAGCTTTTGGATCCCATTGCTCTGGGTAGTTGTTCAGTCGTTCTGAAGTCATGTTTTGCAAGCGCTGTTGATACTCTTCTTCGCGGGCTCGGAGTTGCTTGATCGTCGACTTCATCTTTCCCCCAACAAACTTCATCACCTTGGAAGAATTTTGTTTCTCCTCCAGTTCATTCAGCTTGTCGAGGTTTCTTTGAGAGATTGTAAACTCAGCGCGTACGTCAATCGGGATTTCTTCTTCTTCAACAAGTGTCCCACATTTGTGGACACGCCCTCCGGGCATCCGCAATTCCGTGTATTCTATCGTGTTGCACTTTGGACAATGTAGCCAAATCAACCACCCTTCAATTTGGCGACTCTCCTCCTTCGCTTTTCGGTCTGCCAACCGTTCAGCAAAATTGATCACCTTGCTCATTCAAACCCCATCAGCGTCTTGGAAAGTGTGCCTGCATCAAATGGTTTGAGAATGTGGCCACTGATCCCTGCTGCCTTTCCCATGGCAAGCTGATCATCCAGTGGGTCCATCAGCATCAGGAGAACTGGCAGAGACTTTTTTGAGTGGGTTTCACGGATCTGCTTGACGAGGTCTACACCTCGGGATCCATCCATATACCAATCAACCAGTACCAGGTGATATTGATAGCGCTCCAGCAACTTGATCGCCTCGTCCGGATCTTTGGCTTCATTACAAAGTTCTGTGCCAAGATCTTTTAGCGTCTGGCGAATCATCCTGCGAGAAGTATTGAAGTCATCCACGATTAATACACGTGTTTCTTCTCCGATTTCCATCAGGGAACCTCATCAAACAGGGAGGAAGGGAGGAGTTTGTTCAAGGAAAAGTAGAAATTTTTGAAAGCAGGATTGGGACCGTGACGGCAACTCAATCGTTCGCGATAGCGAGAATCAACTGAAATTCTTCTTCGGTAACAGGTTGAACGGAGAGACGCATCCCCTTGCGCAAGAGGAACATCTCTTTCAGCTCAGGAACACTTCGCAGCTCTTTCAAAGTTACCGGACGTGAAAATTCGCTCTCAAACTGAACATCCACCATTAGCCAGCGAGGGTTTTCTGGAGAGCTTTTCTCATCGAAGTATTTGCTCGAGGGATCCCAGGAAGTATGATCTGGGTAAGCTTCCCGAACCACTTTTACCGTACCGACAATCGCAGGCTCTGCTTGACGACTGTGGTAAAAGAATGCCTGATCGCCCACTTTCATCTCATCACGCATCAGATTGCGCGCCTGATAATTACGGATCCCGTCCCAGGGTTCCGTCTGATTGGGACAGTTTTTCAGGTCTTCTAGCGAAAAAACATCGGGTTCACTTTTCAGTAACCAGTACTTCATCGTGCCTTCTCTTCAGCTAGATGTTCATCCACTCGCAGTGGTTGCATTTTAACCGCAGGGCTACCCCGCCGAACCCAGAGACGAACACGTTCAACCGTCACCCCATTCTCTCGGCTGATACTGGCCAGTTGCTCCGCGTAGAGAATGTCACCCACACGAAATTCGAACAAGGTGCTGTTGGGCTCTAAGGGATTTAACAGCAACAGCACCAAGCCAGGATTGTAATGCAGTCTCAGGGAGCCTTCAAATGCTACCGCCTCCTCCAGCAAATCAGCTGGACGCTGATCCGAAATTTGCAGTTCGTAAAAGATTCCAGCGTCCAACAGAGGCAGATTCATTGCTCCCCGTTCGATGGATTACTGATTTTCTGGACGAAGTGGCCGAAGCACTTGGCCTGCTTGCCACATTTCCTGCTTGCGCACGATTTCCAGCTCCTTCTCCAACTTATCTCGATAATCCGGCTGGGAGTTGGTGTCGATCGACCGCTTGGCTTCGTCTCCTCGAATTACGCTTTGGTAGCATTCTTCGACAACGGGCTTGATCGCCGCATGGAACTTGGGAGCCCAATCCAGCGCACCACGTTGAGCGGTCGTGGAACAGTTCGCATACATCCAATCCATTCCACGTTGAGAAACCAAGGGATAGAGACTTTCAAGAGCTTCTTCGATGGTCTCGTTGTAAGCTTCTGATGGAGAATGGCCGTGCTCACGGAGTACCTCATATTGAGCCAAGAAAGCCCCTTGCAGCATTCCCATCAAGACACTGCGCTCTCCGGTCAAATCGCTGTGAACTTCGCGCTCAAAGGTCGTCTCAAAAAGATGCCCGGAACCAATCGCAAATGCGGTTGCAATACAACGATCTCTCGCCTTGCCCGTGTAATCCTGGTGAATGGCGAATGAAGAGTTGATTCCACGCCCTTCAAGGAAGTGAGTGCGCACGGTCAGTCCACTCCCCTTGGGAGCACAGAGAATCACATCAACATTGGCTTGAGGCACGATATTGGTGTGATCTTTAAAAACAATGCCGAAACCATGTGAGAAGTAGAGGGCATCTCCGTCCTTCAGAGAATCCTTCACCATTGGCCACAGCGCGATCTGTGCAGCATCAGAAACCAGATACTGAAGAATGGTCCCTTTCTGAGCGGCTTCTTCCATCTCAAAAAGGTTTTCTCCGGCAACCCAACCGTCAGCGAGTGCTTTGTCCCAACTGCGCCCAGGACGCACACCCAAGACAACGTTGAAGCCTTGATCTCGCATGTTCAAACCCTGCCCACGACCCTGGGGGCCATAGCCCAGAATGGCTGTTGTTTCCTGGTCGAGGATATCCTTGCAGCGCTCGGGTGGATAATCACTGCGCTCGATAATGGTTTCTCGGAAGCCGTTGATGTTGATTTCCTTCATGTCCGTCGCGTCCCTGAAAAAGTTTTTGGTTGGCTATTAGCAAACCAACCACCATAGAAATCCACCTAAAAATGTCAATCTTTTCGCAGGTAAAAACAGGGCTGAAGAACTAAAAACTACTTGCACTTCCGAAACAGTCAGCTATATTTATGAGCTTTCGATGAGTTCCCCAATAGCTCAGCTGGTAGAGCAAATGACTGTTAATCATTGGGTCGCTGGTTCGAGTCCAGCTTGGGGAGCCAGTCGAATCAGTCAGTTGGCCTCCCCTCTACATTCTACTAACCCCTCCAAGATCGAATCTGGGCGCGAAATAGGCGCACTCAGAATATCATTGAACACCCAATATCATTGTAGTAGCCACATTACCAATTGGGAAACCACTACGAAGTGACT
>WTIF01000312.1 GCA_011522845.1 Deltaproteobacteria bacterium | reverse complement strand
ACTATTATAGTACTCAAGAAAGGAATAAGTTAATTAAAGAATCACCTAATTTTTACTCCTATCTGCATTTCACTCCATTTCATTCAATTGGCTTTAAACAATCCCTTGTCAATCTTTTGATTCAACCATTAGTTGAAACTTATCCTTTGTCTTCTTTTAACCAAACACATGATTTTATTGGTGAAGCTGATTTATTAATGTTTGAGAGCGCAGATGGATTACTTCTAATCGATCAAATTGCTGACATCAATAAAAAAGCTCGTAAAGTCTACCGAATGTCTGATCTTCTAACAGTCCTCAGGAAACATCCCATTAGTACAAAATATGAAAAAAAATATTGGGATTTTTTTGATTTAATCAGTGTTCCAAGTGAATTTATGTACTCTCAATTCAAGAGTTCTGAGAATTTGTCTTTGGATTATCATGGTATCAGCAAAGATGACTTTGATATATCGCATCGGTCACCTTACAACGAACACACTTACAACGCAGTGTGGGTTGGCAATGGGTACTTTGACCACAATTTTCTTCAGATAGCTTCATCTTATAAAGAGGATTGGCATTTCCACATTATTGGCGATGTAGAAAAAAAAGTTTTTGCGAAAAATATTTTTTACTATGGTGAAATGCCTTTTACTGAGACAATTCCATATATTTTGAATGCCAATTTAGGCCTAGATAACAAATCTTGGAAACCTGATATGGAAAGTTGTACTGACAGCTTAAAGGTCTTGCAGTACACTTACGCTGGACTACCAATAATTCTTCCTAATTTCCTCAAAAGCAATCGCTCAAACATTTACGGTTACGAACCCGCCAACCCTGATTCAATTCATTCTTCTCTCAGCCAAACACAAAACCACACTCCTGGCCAAGATGAGAAACATTCCATTAATTCCTGGCATGATTTAGCCGCCAGACTTGCTGGACCTCTTTGGAACCAACATCTTGGCTTGAACTAGTACACTTGTTGCATGCTGCTTCGTTCCGGATCTGCTATGCCTGCAGTCATCCGCTCACTGTCATGGACCACGACACACAAACAATTCCATTGAGGACTAGCCATGTCTGACTTACTTTCCCGCCTGGAATCCCGCATTCGTCAAGCAGTTGAAAAGATTGAAGAATATCAATTAGAAATTGATGAACTGAAAGAACGGAACACTGTTCTTGAAGCAGAACGTCAAGAAATGCACGACAAACTCGCGCTGTTGATTGACAGCTTTGAGGAACTGGAAGCTGCGGTTGATGAAAGCGAATCCGCCACCGAGGTCACTGAAGAAGTCGCAGAAACTGTTGAAGCCGCTGAGGAAGAAACATCTGAAGAGGTCGAAGCCGCTGATGTGGAATCCAGTGAAGACGATCACCAAGATGTTGATGTCAGCCATCACAATTCTCACAACTCTGTCAATTCCTACGCCGCATCCCCGTGGTAAGACCGCTTGTTCGGTCTTTCGTACTGTGCTACCTCGGTAGCGCAGTACTGCTACTGGTCTCTTCCTTAGCGTTTGCCCAGACCCGCCTCCACGTTGGTATCCTTCCTGTTCAGAATCTCTACCGTATTCAGCAAGATAATGGGTTCTCTCGCCTCCTCCAGGAAGAGCTTACCCGCCAATTCCAGTTCAATGATCAATTTGCCGTGATGGCTCCGGAAACCGTTGAGCTTTGGAAAGAGCGCCTGCCCGATCAATTCGAACAGATAATGCGAGAAGCTCGATTATCCCATCTGCTTCAACTGTCTACCCAACAGGTTCTTCAGCAACTTTCCATTCGCTGGACTCTCTTTTCAATCAATAACAATCAACTGCAGAAGGATGAGTTTCGCAGTCAGCACTCTTTACAAAGCGTCGATGCTTTGCTCCAAGAACTACTTCAGGTGCTACAGGCTAAGAATGCAGCCTTCGCAGACTTGCTCCTCTTTCCTCAGGATGTTTCCTTCGAAGCACTCGAGGCCTTTTATCGCTGGAAGGATCTTAACCCCCAACCTTGGATCGCTGAAACACGTAGTGCACACCTTCAGGCGCTGAGAAATCTTACAGAACAGTATGAAGGTCTGGATAAGCGAGTGCGCTTCCAATCAGTCATCCTACAATTGCAGGAAGCCTACACTCAGCAACCAGTTCCACCTGAGCTTCTCGAGGAGATTCGGCAAGATTTAGATTCTTTACAAGATGACTTCTCTGACCATGCTGAATATCGTGCACTCTCCTCCCTCTGGTTTTATGTACAAGGTCAGCGATTTGAAGCAAAGGCTGAAGCCGTGATTGCCAATGCTCGTCATCCCTACCACGGTCCCGCGTGGCTTTTGTATGGTTTGAGCCTCAATGACGCTGAGCCCAACCCTCGGGCAATCCAACGTGGTCTGCGCTACTACCCCTTTGTTGAAAGTCCCGAGAACCCTAATCAGGCTTTCACTGTTTTGCGTCCAGAGTTGCGGCCCTGGCTACCCCAGAGCACACAACCAACAACCACTTCTGATCTTTCTGATGATAGACAACAAACAGAAAATTCACGCTATGAGGAATTGTTACAACAAGGAGTAACTCAGTTCGATCAGGAAAACTGGGAAGGAGCCAAAGCAGTGATGGAAGCCGCCCAACAACTGCAACCTGAAACCGTAGAACCTGCCCTCTATCTGGCTCGTATAGCTCTTGTGCAAAACCAGACGGAGACTGCTCACAACAACTTGTTAGAGCTTCGAGATCGCTTTCCAAAAAACGATGAAGTCGCACTTTACCTAGGCTTCAGCTATGAAAAACAGCGCGACTTCAATCTAGCAGAATCGCTTTACCGAGAGTCTTTGCAGCTCAATCCGGAGAATCCCAAAAGTGGCTTACGCTTAGGTACGGTTTTGATCAAGAAGGGTCGCTACGAGGATGCTCAGAGTTTCTTGGAAAGTGTCACAGCCAAGTTTCCAGGATATGCAGTAGCTTGGTGGAATTTGGGACTGCTCTACCGAGAGCTTGGTGAGATGGACCAGGCTAGGATGGCTCTAAACACTGCAAGCCAGTTGGATCCAAACAATCTGCAGATTCAGTCTGTGCTACGGTCCTTGCCAGGTTCCACTAGTGAGTAGAGGTAAATCTTCGATTGAGGAGAATCATAGTTGAAACGTTTGTCCGGAGGAAGATCTTCTAGTGAGCATTCCTTGAAGCCACAATTCATGAACACATTGTCCTCACGCGTACTCAATGCGATTGCTCGTTGCGCTCCCTGTCGCTTTATCTCTCCAATAACGAAGTTAACAAGTTCTCTCCCAATTCCCTGGTTACGGTAAGCTAACGCTACTGACAAGGCTGCAATCTCTACAGTTTGCTGTTCTGGATAACTAATCAGTTCACAACAACCCAACACATCCTCATCCTGACAAAATAACCGATACCGTTCAATGTGTTGTTCAAGATAGGAAGTACTACGCATGACGATACTGGCGTCTCTCATCGGCCCACTTAGCAGTCCCCAAACTTGAGGAATATCACTTGGTTTAGCTGCTCGCACCTGTCGGTACGCTGTATTGGTGACCATCAGGCCAATCCCACCGGAAGTAAGCGTTTCCGTTAGCAGGGCTCCTTCCTTAGTTGCATCCAACCAATGACATCTCGTTACACCTCTTTCACAAGCGGTAGCCATACATTCTAGTCGGAGTCGGTTGATTTCACTTATAGAAGTCTGCTGACGCAACCATTGGCGTAAAATCGAGGTGTTTCTGTCTTTCTCCATGAGTGGGGATGGTGTATCTTCCAAAAAAATTAATTTTCTAGCTTGGAGCCGAACTGCTATTTCTGAAGCCAATTCTCGCGCTTCCAATAGCCAAAGTCGTCCTCGTTGACCAGTTCCCCAGGGTGCCAAGAGAGGAGTATGTCGAAGTTGCAGAGTCTCACGAATAGCCACAAGGTCTACCTCCTGCACAACTCCATTAGCTGAGTCCGTTTCTAGTGTGCTAAAGCGCTCATCTGCACGAGCAGTGACAAAGTGACCACTAAGTGGCATAATTCCATGCCCATATAGGCAAAGTTTGGTCAAAAATTCCCAGTTGATTGCTGCAATTTGCTGCTTTATCGCTGTAAGATCATGGCGCGAAACCGCTACTGGAAATGAACTCGTGTCCAGGGAGGACTGATTCAATAGTTGGCTATCATGAACCAACACTAATTGGATGCCAACGCGATGCAATAGCGCGAGTTCTTCCATGATTTTGGGAGCGGCATCTCGTTGTAATAATTCTCCATTGACACAAACAACGAAAACTTGATGATGGAACTCTTCCAAATACGGCAACGAACCTCGAAGCGCTCGTATCAGCGACGTTTGACCCTCTAAAGTTTCGTTTCCCTGTGTCACACATCCTTTCTTCTGATTTCCTAGCGAAATCGTCTGTTTCACTGTCGATTGTTATACCAAGCTACAATAGTCGCGATCTACTTAGAAAGTGCTTACAATCGCTGGAGCAGCAAACAGAGTCTGAGTTTGAAGTCATTGTAGTAAACGATGGTTCAACAGACGATACCACAGCAATGTTGGAGAAATTTAAGCAACAAACCCATCTCCGACTACAAATTCTACATCAACAACGTACTGGACCAGGTAGAGCCCGTAACGCTGGAGTAGCCCTCGCTCAATTCAATTGGATTGGTTTACTTGATGCTGATGTACAAGCCAGTCCAAATTGGGTGGAGTCAGCATTGAATTTGATTGGTATTCATTCCTATGCTGGAGCTATTGAAGGCCAAACACTCGTTGTTAATCGAGAAGAA
>WTIF01000429.1:10030-17629 GCA_011522845.1 Deltaproteobacteria bacterium | reverse complement strand
GCTGAGCTTCGTAAGCAGCAGCACGCTTGCGCTCCACTTCATATTCCTCTTCTGTTGCCCGTGAAGAGGATTTGCTCAGTAGTTGTTTGAGGTGCTCTGCCGCTTCTTTTTCATCCTGCTCTGCTACGACTACGTCAATTTCTTCAGCGAAAGCAGCTCGTTCTACCAGCACAGTGACGCGATTGTTGTCAACTTGAGCGTAACCTCCTTGGACTGCTAGGTAGCTTTGTTTTTGTCCAACGAAGTAGCTCAGGACGCCACCGTTGAGCATGGTGACGACAGGAATGTGTTGTGGAAGAATTCCCATCTCTCCCATCGAACCGGGCAGAACGACATGGTCTGCTTCAGTTTCAAGTAGGATTCGGCCGGGTGTGAGCACTTCCAGTTGCAGCTTATCCATGAGGGTGCCTTTTCAAAGAAGTGATCATCAGGCTGCTTCAGCTGCGGCCATTTTCGAAGCCTTTTCACGGGCTTGCTCAATCGTACCGACCAGATAGAAGGCCTGCTCGGGCATATCGTCGTGCTTCCCTTCCAGAATTTCCTTAAATCCACGGACAGTGTCGGCGATATCGACGTACTGACCAGCGGAACCGGTGAAAATCTCTGCTACGAAGAAAGGCTGAGACAAGAAGCGTTGAACCTTGCGAGCGCGGTTAACAACGGCCTTATCGTCTTCCGAAAGTTCGTCCATCCCCAAAATCGCGATGATGTCCTGCAGGTCCTTATAGCGCTGTAGCAACTGCTGGACTCCTCGTGCAGTCTGGTAGTGCTCTTCACCGAGAACATCCGGTGTGAGGATGCGAGAGGTTGAATCCAGAGGGTCAACCGCTGGATAGATGCCCAACTCGGCAATCGCACGGCTCAAAACGACAGTTGCATCCAAGTGGGAGAAAGTCGTTGCAGGTGCAGGGTCTGTCAAGTCATCTGCAGGTACATAGACCGCCTGTACGGAGGTAATGGAACCTTTCTTGGTCGAAGTAATCCTCTCCTGCAAGTTCCCCATCTCGGTGGAGAGTGTTGGTTGGTAACCCACCGCTGAGGGAATTCGACCCAGTAGAGCGGAAACTTCAGAACCGGCCTGAGTGAAGCGGAAAATGTTATCGACGAACATCAATACGTCGGCTCCCTCAGCATCGCGGAAATTTTCGGCAATGGTCAGTCCGGTCAGAGCTACTCGTGCACGTGCTCCTGGGGGCTCATTCATCTGGCCATAGACGAGGCTAGTCTTGTCAAGTACTCCAGACTCCTTCATCTCGTTCCAGAGGTCGTTGCCCTCGCGAGTTCGCTCACCCACACCAGCGAAGACCGAGAAACCACCGTGCTCAGCGGCAATGTTTCGGATCAACTCCATGATGACAACCGTCTTGCCTACGCCAGCACCACCAAATAGTCCAATTTTTCCACCCTTGAGGAAGGGACAGAGTAAATCCAGAACCTTGATGCCGGTGACCAACATCTCTGCCTTCGTCTCTTGTTCCTCGAAGGCTGGTGGTTCACGGTGAATCGGTAAGAATTCCTTGTTGTTGATTGGACCCATCTCGTCAACAGCTTCGCCGGTGACATTGATGATGCGTCCCAGCACTTCACGACCCACAGGTGCTTGAATGGGCTTGCCTGTACTCTTGGCATCCATACCGCGGGCTAGGCCTTCCGTTGGTCCCATTGAGATACTGCGGACAGTGTTTTCGCCAAGATGCTGCTGAACCTCACAGACTAGAGTTGAGTTGTCTTCAAGGGTGATTTCAAGAGCAGAGTAGATTTCGGGCAATTCTCCGCTCTCAAACAGCACATCCACAACGGGGCCCATGATCTGGGTGGTCTTACCTATGCTCATTTCCTGTCTCTGGAAGAGGGTCTTCAGTTTCAGCGGCTCAGCTTACAAGCTTTCAGCACCGCTGATGATTTCAATCAGTTCTTTCGTAATCGCAGCTTGGCGGCTACGGTTGTAGTAGAGATTCAACTGCTTGATCATTTCTCCAGCATTCTTAGTGGCGGAGTCCATCGCTGTCATTCGAGCTGCATGTTCTCCAGCCAAGGTGCCTAACCAAGCGGTATACATTTGATTTTGGATATACTGCTGAACCAAGGGACCGATGAGTTCTTCGACATCGGGCTCGAAGAGGACTTCCTGTTCCTCGACTTCCTCAGTATCTTCAAGCGGCCGGATCGGTAGCAGGGTCTGAATAGTTGGTTCTTGAGTCAGAATGCTCTTGTACTCATTGAACACCAAATAAACCCGGTCTAACTCTTCCGCAGCAAATCGTGCAGTCAATCCGTCAAGGACAGTGAAGACAATATCCAAATGTTGCTCTGGTCGAGCATCAGGATAATCAGCAGCAATTTGGTGGTTTGTACGACGGAAAAAGTCTCGCCCCTTTCGTCCCACGATATGCATTTCTGCGCTATCCACTCCTTCTTCATGGAGAGTTCGCGCCAGTAATTTGCAGAGGTTGGCGTTGAATCCACCACAGAGACCTCGGTCTGAGGTCATCAGTACGACAGCAACACGCTTCCCGTCCTGATCTCGAAAAAGAGGGTTGTCGTCCGGAGTCAATTTACCAGAGAGGGAGGAAACTACGGTCCTCAACTTTGCTGCATAGGGCCGAGCACGTCGAATCGTGTCTTCGGCGCGGTTCAGCTTAGCAGCAGAGACCATCTTCATCGCACTGGTGGTCTTCTGCGTCTTTTTGACGCTAGTGATTCGGTTGCGGATTTCTTTGAGGCTGGGCATCAGATCTCACGTTGAAGTGTACCCGGCTGTAAGCCAGGTACAGGATAGCTTAGCACTCAGGCTGCCTGGAATGTTTCGACGTACTCGCTGAGAGCCTTCTTCAGGCCATCCTGGACAGCGTCAATGTTCTGGGTTTCGATTAGTTGACTACGCAGGTCCGCATACTGCCCGTGCATCAACTGCAGGAAGCCATTCTCGAAGTCGCGAATGCTAGCTACGGAGATGTTATCCAGATAGCCGTTGGTGGCAGCGAAGATCACCATGACCTGATCAGCCCAGTGCATTGGTGAATATTGTGGCTGCTTGAGTACTTCCACGAGACGCTGTCCTCGGGCCAACTGCCGCTGGGTTGATGCGTCAAGATCACTTCCAAACTGGGCAAAGGCTTCTTTCTCACGGTACTGGGCCAGATCAAGCCGCAGTGTGCCAGCGACTTTTTTCATGGCTTTGACCTGAGCAGCACCCCCTACTCGGGAAACAGATAGACCTACGTTGATCGAAGGTCTTACCCCAGAGTTGAATAGATCCGTGCTGAGGAAGATCTGACCATCGGTGATCGAAATCACGTTGGTTGGGATGTAAGCGGATACGTCACCTGCTTGAGTTTCGATGACTGGCAATGCGGTCAAGGAGCCACCACCCAGCCCATCATGCAGCTTACAGGCTCGTTCGAGCAGACGGCTGTGAACGTAGAAGACATCCCCAGGGAAAGCTTCACGTCCCGGTGGGCGGCGAAGTAGCAATGACAACTGGCGGTAGGCAACTGCTTGCTTGGAAAGATCATCATAAATACAAAGGACGTGTTTGCCCTTGTCTCGGAAGTATTCGCCCATGCTCACCCCTGAGTAGGGAGCGATGAACTGCAGAGGGGCAGGTTCGGAGGCTGTCGCGGAGACAATGATTGTGTAGTCCATTGCGTTGGCATCTTCCAAGCGCTGGACGATCTGGGCCATTGTTGAACGCTTCTGCCCGATACCAACGTAGATACAGACAACGTCGCCACCTTTTTGGTTGATGATCGTGTCGATGGCAATTGCCGTTTTGCCAGTCTGGCGGTCACCAATGATCAACTCGCGTTGTCCTCTCCCGATTGGCACCATGGAGTCGATAGCCTTGAGTCCTGTCTGCATCGGTTCGTGCACAGACTTTCGGGTGACGATTCCCGGGGCGATGACTTCAACCAGTCGAGTTTCGTCTGTACCCAAAGGACCTTTGCCGTCAATCGGCTCTCCAAGTGGGTTGACCACGCGACCGAGCATAGCGTCTCCGACCGGAACCTCGGCGATACGCTCTGTACGGCGCACCTCGTCTCCTTCCTTGATGCCTGCGTCACTACCGAAGATCACGATACCGACGTTGTCTTCCTCAAGGTTGAGGGCCATACCTGTGGTACCATCGGAAAATTCAACCAACTCTCCGGCTCGTACGTTGTCCAGGCCGTGGACGCGTGCGATGCCGTCCCCGACGAGCAACACGGTACCTACTTCGGTTTTGGTCGCTTTCTTATCAAAATTTTCAATTTGCTTTTGGATGATCGCGCTGATCTCTTCGGCTCGTAGTTTCATAACCTCTCAACCCCTGATGATCGATTCACGGACTTGGACAAGTTGGTTGCGGATGCTTCCGTCGATCACCATCGAACCGATGCGTGTGACGATACCGCCGATGATGGAAGGATCCACTGAGACATGGATTTTTACGGTCTTGCCGGTGCTGGCAGAGAGTTGTTCCTGCAGTTTCTCCAGCAGGTCTTTGCTCTCTTTGCTACGTGGTTCTTTGGCAACCGTGACTTCTGCGGGAAGAATTCCCATCGCCTCTTGGGTCAACAAGGCGAACGCCCGGGCAATGTCGTGAACAAGCGACAGGCGGCGTTTACTGAGCAGATAGCGCAGAAAGGTACTGACCAGTGGGGAAAGATTCATACTGGTTAGTACATCGGTCAGGATGTTATTGCGCACCGCCATTGGAACTTTGTTGTTACTCAGGCCTTCCTGCAATTCAGCAGACTCGTGCAGAGTATCAGAAAAGTCCTTCAGTTCAGTTTCCACCTGCTCCAGGCTGTTTTCTTTCTGGGCAAGGTTGGAAAGTGCCGAGGCATATCTGCGGGCAATCACCATTTGGCTCATTGGCTTCCTCCACTCGGCAATTTGTCTACAAAATCTTGAATCAGTTTTTTCTGCTGGTCTGCATTGACACGTTGCTGCAGTTTCTCTTCGGCGAGATCAATGGTCACTCCAGCTACCCAGTGACGCAGATCGTATTCAGCTTTTTTAAATTCTTGCTCGATGGTGAAGCGAGCGTAGTCGGTGATTCGTTTCACCTCAGCTTCACCTTCCTCCAAGATTCGCTGACGCTCCGCTTCTGCAGTGACCTTGGCCTTTGCAATCATCTCCGTTGCTTCGTGCTCTACCTTCTCCAATTTTTCACGCGCTTTGGTCAGCTCTTCTTCGATGCGCTGTTCAGCCTGACGTGCTTCCTCGATAGTAGCTTTGGCTTCTTCTGCAGACTTCCCCAGAGCGCTACTGATGGGCTTGCGAGCAAAGTAGTAGAGGATTGCCAGCAAAATGATCGTATTCACTACTTTCCAGAAGAAGTCCAGCATTGAGGATTCTCCTTCTGCTCCAGCAGCCCAGAGTGGCGCTGACCAAAGTAGTCCAGTCAGCAACACGCTATACATGCCGGTTCTCTTCATCATTATGCAGTCCTTTCTCATCATGAATCCCACAAAGGGGAGCGGCAAGGAGGGAAGTTAGTTGAGCAGGCGGTCCACAGTCCGTTCTGACAATTCTTCCGTCAATTGTTGCAGAGTTGCTCGTGCCTGGTCCGTCTCGGAGATCAGGCGTTCGTGAGCGCTGCGGGCCTCTTTCTCCAGCAGATCTCGTTGTTTCAGAATGGTCTCCTCACGCTGCTTGTGACTTTGCTCGTAGGCTTCGTTCATCACATGGGCTACCTCTGAACGGGCAACGTGGAGCTTCTGGTCAAGCTGGTGTCCGAGGGTCTCAATCTCTTTAGTCAGAACAGCTACTCGATCTCGTCGATCCTGAACAAATTTTTCACGTTGCTCAATGGTGCGCAAGACGGGTTGGAACAGAAAGGAATTGAGTGATCTGTAGACGATGAAGATGATCACCAGAGTTACGATTGGTGTCGCTAACTGGAAGTGCAGCAGACCATAGTCTACGGCAAAACCACCCCAAGCATTTTCAATAATCGTCTGCTTAAAATCCATTCCCTCGCCTTCGGTCTTGTGAGATGTGAATAGTTTCGATTTGTTCGGAGCCTTCTTTCAGGAAGCAGATTGAAGGAAAGCGAATTTGTTAACATAAGATGAGGTTGACGGTCAAGCGTCTTTTCAGTAGTAGTGAGTTAATCTTCGTTACCACCAGCCGTGGAACCAAGTTTGTTTTTCGGTAAAAATCTGATGAAGGACTCAATGCGCATTCAAGCAATTTGTTTTGATCTCGATGGCACGCTGCTCGACACATTGGCAGATATTGGCAATGCGGCAAATGCTGCGTTGCTACGATTTGACCTACCAACACACCCTCTGGAGCGTTATCGCTATTTTGTGGGGGAAGGCGCTAGCCGCTTGATGGAGCAGATACTGCCCCAAACATACGCTTCCGATGAATGGCGTGATCGGTTGCTGGAGGCCTTTGAAGCAGAGTATGCCCTGGGTTGGAAGCGGCAGACTTGCCTCTATGCTGGAATCGCGAACTTGTTGGATGAATTGACTCAAACCGCCTGGCCCTTGGCAGTTCTTTCAAATAAGCCAGATGCCTTCACACAACAATGCGTGCAGCATTTCCTTGGAGCTTGGCCTTTCCGAGTTGTCCGAGGGCAACAAGCCGGTATTCCCCGAAAGCCGGATCCAACTGGGATGCAACTGATTGCTCAAGAACTTAGCTTGCCAGTCGAAGCACTCTGCTTGGTTGGAGATACCAGTGTCGATATGCAGACTGCCACGAATGCGGGCAGTTGCCCGATTGGAGTGAGCTGGGGTTTCCGGAAAGTTGAAGAACTCCAGGAGCATGGAGCACGCTTGGTGGTTGATTCTCCAACAGAATTGGCAACGTGGTTGCAGAAGCAGCGTGCTGAATTCAGCTAAAAAAAACTGGCATCTCTGAGGGACCTCCGATAGCTTGATCCCCTTCGAAAAGCCGACCCCCTTCCCGTATCCAATTCGTGCTGCCCGCCATGCTGATCCAATGTCCGGAATGTCATCGACGTTACGAATTTGCTATTGAAGCTCTCCCGGATACTCACAGATCGCAATGTGTTCATTGCAATTGTCTGATTCCTCTACCTGGTCCACCTTCTGTTAAACACGAGACCAAAGCCAATACACCAGAGTTGCGACCCAGTCCAGAGGGAGAAGCTGCTTATCGACGCTCAACCACTCTGACCAAGAGTGAGACTCGCCCGGCGCCACCGCCTGTGGAACCTGTTCCGCCTCCACCACCACCCTCGCCTGCTCAGGAGACGCTGCAGATTCCTGATGAACTAGCTGGAATTCCTGATTCAGAGCCTGCTAATCCAGCAGATCTTCAAGAATTGCGTGGTCTGCTGGGAGTGCCACTGCCACCAGGTCGCAAAACACAGGGGACAGAGTTTGTTCCACCTCCCAAGCCGACCGTTTCGGAAAGTCCCTCGTTGCTGGAGCAGGCACCTCCGAAGAAAGAAGACACTGAATCTCTTTTGCACGATTCACCTCCTACAGAAGAGACAGAAGAAGCTCAAAGCCTCTTTGAAAGGACAATTCACGAATCATTTCCTGAGAAATCAGAGCCAAAAGAGCAGAGCAGTACACCCTTGTTTGAGGACGATGGGGCAGTTCCAGAAATTCCAGCACCGAAGCCGCCTCTAAG
>WTIF01000429.1:3348-9930 GCA_011522845.1 Deltaproteobacteria bacterium | reverse complement strand
AAGCCAGCAGCCAAGCCAGCTCCAAAGCCGGAGGTACAACCGGAGTCGAAACCGAAAAAACCAGTACCACCGAAACCAGAGATCCCGTCGAAGCCACCACTGAAGCAATTGCCAGCTCCTGGTCCAGCACCAGAGCAAGCGAAGGCAAAAGAGGAAGCTCCTACGGTCAGCCAGGTTTTCGAGAAATCAACAGCGGAAGCGGGCATCCCTTGGATGCGACTAACTCTGGTAAGCACACTAGCAAGCTTGGGTCTTTTGTTGATCCTCTGGACAGGTGGCTACCTGCACATGGTCGATTCTCCCTTGCTCAGTCGTTTGGTTGGTGTGCAACTGCACCAGTTTGAGTTTGTTGGCAATCTTCGAGTAGAAAAATTTCGTAACAATTTCAGCCGTCAAGCGATTCATGTGATGACAGGAACAGTACGTTCGAATTTTTCAGATTCCTCCAACATCAGTTCGATCCGGCTCAAGGGTCTGGCCTTTGATGACGACCAGAAAATCCTGGAAAGCCAAGTGGTGTATGCAGGCGTAGTGCTGTCTCATCAGGAACTAAGCGAGTGGAGCGTGAGCCGCATTCGGGAGCAGTACAAGGAACGTTACGGACGAAATGAGATCAACCGTAACCTGCGAGAGGGCGAAGAACTGCCATTCCAGGTTGTGTTCTTCGAGGCTGGAGAACTATTCAGCAAGGCTTCCGCCCAGATCATCAGCTACCAGCGGGATGGGCGAGATGTTTTCGTAAGAATCTCCGAAAACTAAGCCCAGAAAAAACTTGTATTCCAACTAGCTTTTTTCTACATTACAAAGTTTTCAAACTTTCAATCTCCAATCTTTAGGAGTGTCTGATGTACGCAATCATTCAGGCCGGAGGCCGTCAGCATCGTGTCACGCCTGGTGAGGTAGTACGGCTGGACCTCATGCAGAGTGAGCAAGGCGCAACCTTTGAGACAGATCAGGTGTTGCTGCTCCAAACAGATGATGGCGAGGTTCGTGTGGGAACACCTGTGGTCTCTGGTGCCAAGGTGCAGGGCGAGGTGGTTGAGCACATGAAAGATCGCAAGATCATCGTGTTCAAGCGCAAGCGCCGCAAGGGCTATCGCCGCAAGCAGGGCCATCGACAGCAATACACACTGGTGCGCATCTCTGAGATCAGCGCCTGATCTTCATCTCTGAACTTTCCTCCAGGAAGTATCATGGCACACAAGAAGGCTGGCGGCAGTAGCCGCAACGGACGTGATTCAATTGGCAAACGCCGTGGCGTTAAGCGCTTTGGTGGACAGGTCGTTAAGGCGGGAAATATTCTGGTTCGCCAGGTAGGAACCACCTTCCATGCAGGTCAAAACGTGGGTGTTGGCAAGGACTACACGCTCTTTGCTCTCAGTGATGGTGTGGTCAGCTTCACTCGCAAGCGCAACGACCGTTGTTTCATCAATGTTCTCCCTGCAGCAGCAGAAGTTTCCGTGGCTGCTCCGGAAGCATGAGCCGTTTGCGTGCCCTGACAGGCATCAAGCCTTCGGGCACCCCCCATCTGGGCAACTACCTTGGTGCCCTGAGACCCGCGCTGCAATTGCAGCAAACGCACGACACCTTCTACTTCATTGCTGACTACCACGCTCTGACTACAGTTCGGGAACCCGCCCAACTGAAGGAACATACCTATGACTTGGTGGCGGTGTTCGCTGCCTTGGGCATGGACTTCGACCAGCACACCTTTTTCCGCCAGTCTGACATTCCAGAAGTTACCGAGTTTAGCTGGATTCTCTCCTGTATCACTGCCAAGGGCTTGCTGGAACGAGCCCACGCCTTCAAAGATGCGCAGTCTAAGCAGCAGGAAGTCAACCTCGGCCTTTTCTGTTATCCAGTCCTTCAGGCTGCGGATATTCTACTTTACGACTCGAACTTTGTGCCTGTTGGCAAGGACCAGAAACAGCACCTGGAAATGACTCGTGACATCGCCCTGCGCTTCAACCATCTCTATGGAGAAGATGTGTTGGTGGTCCCTGAGCCGCTGATTGGCGAAGAAGTGGCGACGATCCCGGGACTGGATGGTCAGAAGATGAGCAAGTCCTACAACAATGTGATTCCTTTGTTTGCTCCTGCCAAGCAGGTCCGTAAATCAATCATGCGGATTCAAACCGACTCTCTTGGAGTGGAAGATTCTAAAGATCCTGACCAGTGCAACATCTTCCAACTCTATCGACACTTCACCACGGCAGAAGAACAAGCTACTTTGGCAGAGCGCTACCGAGCGGGTGGGATGGGCTACGGTGAAGCGAAACAGCAATTGTTTGAAGCGGTAGAGCGAGAATTGGGAGAGGCTCGAGAAGCTTACTTTGAGTTGCGCGAGCAGCCTGAGACTCTGGAAGGAATCTTGGAAAAAGGTCGTGATAAAGCTCGACGAGTGGCTTTGGAAGTTCGCAAACGAGTGCGCAGCAGCATTGGCCTCTAAGTAAACCCTCCCCGATGAAACCTCAGATTCCTGACGTCCTGGCTCAGCGTTACGCAAGCACTGCAATGTGTGAGTTGTGGTCAGCAACAGGAAAAATTCGTCTGGAACGTGAGTTCTGGATTGCTGTGATGAAAGCACAGCAGGCTGTTGGTGTCGAAATTTCAGACGCTGCGATTACGGCTTATGAACAAGTCAAAGATCAGATTGACCTGGAGCGCATCGCAGAACGTGAACGTGTGTTACGACATGATGTCAAGGCCCGTATCGAAGAATTCTGTGAACTCGCCGGAGAGCAGCAGATTCACAAGGGTCTGACCAGTCGAGATCTGACAGATAACGTTGAGCAGCTACAGATTCTCCGCTCACTAGCCCTCCTTGAAGACAAGTACATCGCAGTCCTCTATCAGTTGGCCCGCTGGGCTGAGCGCACCCGAGATTGGCTGCTGGTGGCTCGCACACACAATGTCCCCGCCCAACCAACCACTCTTGGGAAGCGTCTCGCCATGTTCGGGGAAGAGATGCTACAGGCCCTCCAGCGCTTACAAAGCTTGCGCGCTGGTTATCCTTTGCGCGGTTTGCAAGGTGCAGTCGGAACCCAACTAGACCAGCATATCCTCTTACAGGATCCAAAAAAGGTTCGTGAATTGGAAGCAGCCGTCTGCCATCACCTGGGTGGACCAGCACAGCTTCAGGCGGTAGGCCAGGTCTATCCTCGCAGTCTCGATACAGAAGTAGTGCATTGTTTGTTCGGGTTGAGCGCTGGCATCAGTAGCCTGGCCAAGACACTCCGACTGATGGCAGGGCAAGGATTGTTCACAGAGGGCTTCCAGTCTGGTCAGGTTGGTTCTTCGGCAATGCCCCACAAGGTCAACGCTCGCAATGCCGAACGGATTACCGGTTTGCATCAGGTGCTCAATGGATACGTGAACATGCTGATGGGCCTCAGTGGGGACCAGTGGAATGAGGGCGACGTTGCCTGCTCGGTTGTTCGGCGAGTTGCGCTACCCGGGGCCTTCTGGGCTTTTGATGGTCAGTTGGAGACCATGCTGACCATTTTGCAGGAGATGGGATTTTATGAGGATCTGATTCGCCGTGAGGTAGATCAGCAGCTCCCCTTCCTGGCAACCACAACAATTTTGATGGCAGCCGTGCGCAAGGGAGGAGGTCGAGAGCAGTTGCATGACTGCATCAAGCAACATGCACTGCAAGTGGCAGAAGAGCTTCGCAGCGGAATTCGCTCGGAAAACAATCTGCTGCAGCGCTTGGCAGAAGATCCCACACTGCCTTTGGATCTGCCGGAGCTACAGTTGTTGCTTACAGACTCTGAACGTTTGGTCGGTTCGGCGCCAGAGCAGGTGAATACCTTCCTGAAAAGAGTGGCTCGCTTGGTCTTCGAACACCCAAGCTCACGAGTCATCAAGCCTGAACCACTTCTCTAAGGTGGATCGCTTAGACAGGTTTCTCTGCCTTATTGACGATCTGCTCTTCTTCTGACAAATTCCTCTCTTTCTTTGCCGGCACGCGGCAAACGTTGGGGTTCATTCAGGTGGGCACCCCAAATTTCGGCAGAATCCAACGTTGCAATACAACCCAGAAGATGACAAAACCAAGCAACCCAAGAAAGTCCATGTTTTCCTCGAAGCGAATATTAATAAAACATTATAATATACAAATAAACTTAATCTTGCCAGCCGAAATCAAACCTCATGACTGATCCAACAAAGATTCTGATTCGCATGCCGAACTGGTTGGGCGACCTGATGATGGCGACAGCTTTTTGTCAGGCGGTGTTGGAACGTTTTCCCGAAGCAACGGTGGACCTGATCATCCGTAAGGGCTTTGAAGGGTTGCCGTTGCCCCATCGGGGAACTCTCTTGCCGTTTGACCGAGAACTAACCAAGGCGGGAGATTTCGGTGCTGAGCTTGCCAACCAAGGGTACCAACGGATCTATGTGTTGCCGCCCAGCTTTTCTTCCGCATGGATGGCTTGGCGCAGCCGCATCCCAGAACGGATTGGTTACTCTGGTGATGGCAGGCGTTGGCTCTTGCGTCCGGCCATACGGCCTGCTTGGCAACCGCGCACACGGCATCTTGTTGAAGAGTACCTTCATCTTCTCAGTCCGCAGGATTCCAAGATCCCGTTGGTTTTTCCTAAGCTTGAGTTGAGCGAAGAGTGGGTCAGTGAGCAGTTACGAGGTCTACCAGCCTTGCCCAAAAGTTTTATCGCGTTGGCGCCTGGAGCGATTTATGGACCAGCCAAGCAGTGGCCAGAAGTGTATTACCATGAGGTGGCCGCCCAGCTAGCTCAGAAGTGGAATGAATCCATCCTGATTCTGGGTACTCCAGCGGATCACGCCAGCGGTGAGAAGATCGCTCAAGGGCTGTCTGGTGTTGAGAACTGGTGTGGTCGCTCTAACTTACCGCAGCTCGTGGCGTTGCTGTCCAGAGCAAAATTATTGCTGAGCAATGATTCTGGCAGCATGCACATCATGGCAGCGTTGCAGCGTCCTCAATTGGCGATTTTTGGTTCCACCTCCCCCACCTGGACTCGTCCCCTCAATCCACATGCTCGCTTCCTGTATCGAGCTGAGCCTTGCTCTCCTTGCTTCGACCGAACCTGCCAATTTAGTCACACAAACTGCTTGATCAGCATTCAACCAGCAGATGCACTCCAAGAGTTGGAAAACATGTTGGTGTGATGACGAAAAGATTTAAATCTAGCAATATTGTCAGCGATTCAAATATAATGTTTGGGTCCTGTTGTTAAATTTTTGAAACAAAGTAATGGAGTCAACAGGCAGAAGAATTACTGGAAGCAACTCGTCGGCTCCGTCTATGGTCAGAAGACGCAACGACCCTCAGCGTCTCAGAATCATCTACAACAGAAGCAGAAAGATGATTTTTTTCAAACAAGAAAACAGCAGTGTAGGCTTTTCTATCAGCAGATTCTTATCTTGGAGGAGACACAAATGTACGGTTTAGTGAACAAGGCGGTGGAAAGCTTGGTTTTGAGTAAATTTGGCCAAGATACATGGGACATTATTTGTGAAAAGGCGAATATTAGTGGCCCCCTCATTTCAATGAAATCTTATGATGATCAAGTGACTTATGATCTGGTCGGGGCTTGTGTTGAGGTCTTGGAGATGTCGGTTGAAGATGTACTCCACACGTTTGGTGAGTATTGGGTGCTAGATGTGGCTGTTGTCAATTATTCGAACCTTATGGATGCCCACGGTATGGGCTTTGTGGAGTTTGTGAAGAATCTGGATCAAATGCATTCCCGAATTCAAATGACCTTCGACAACCTGAATCCACCATCCTTTCAGTGCCAGGAACTCGACGCTGAAACCATCAAGATCTCCTACTTCTCAGAGAGACCAGGCCTCACTCATTTTGTAGTAGGGCTGCTTTCGGGACTGGGCAAGCACTTCCGGGAAGACGTCAATATCGAAATCCTTGCTACCAAGGCAGACGGTGCAGTGAGCGATGACTTCAGAGTAATCCATCGTCCAATTAGCAACTCTTAATGCCTTCCACTTCCAGCGATCGTCGGATCGGCTTTGAGCAATTAGAAATCATCTGTCCATTTCATCTCCTGATTGGAGAAGATTTTCGCCTTGTGCGGTTGTCGCATCGTCTCGAGAGACTCTGGCCTGAGTTGTCTGCGAACAGCTTGCTTCAGGATGTTGTAGTCATTGTCCGACCCCGAGGTGTCCAATCCATAGAGCAGTTGGTTCAACTGACGGGGATGGTCATTCACCTCAGTGTCCGCTCTCACCCTTCGCTGCTCCTCCGCGGTCAAATCATCGAGCTCGATGCACAGTGGCTGTTTGTGGGAACTCCCAAGATTTCTTCTGTGAAAGAGATGACCGCCCTGGGGTTGGAACTCAGTGATTTGCCGTTGCACGATAGCGGAGGTGATTTTCTGATGGCCATGGAAACCAGTCAGTCGCTTCTCAAAGAGTCGATGCAATTCGCAGAAGAACTTCAGGTTGCCCTTGAAAAAGAAAAAGAGACCCAGGTGGAGCTGCGCACAGCCAAGGAAGCCGCTGAAGCCGCAAACGAAGCGAAAAATCAGATCATGGCGAACACTTCCCATGAGTTGCGTACGCCACTGCATGGGATCATTAACC
>WTIF01000429.1:0-3338 GCA_011522845.1 Deltaproteobacteria bacterium | reverse complement strand
CTCCCCAGGCGGTTCAAGATTTGGAAATGATCATCAACAGCGCTAGCCGGCTGAACTCCCTGGTCAATGACATCCTGGACTTCTCGAAGTTGCAGAAGCGACAACTCGAGATTCAGCACAAACCTGTGGACTTATTCCAGGTCACCGAGAATAGCTTGGCTCTGCTGAAACCGCTCCACCGCGAAAAGCCGATTGATCTGCAAAACGAGTTGACCAAGGATTTGCCCTTGGTGGATGGAGACGAAGACCGTATTCAGCAGATTCTTTTCAACCTATTGGGGAACGCGCTCAAGTTTACGGAGAGCGGAGAAGTCAGACTGAGCGCAGTGGTTCAAGACAGCTGGGTTGAGGTGGCCGTTGCCGATACGGGGATTGGTATAACTCAAGACAAGCAGGAGCGGATTTTTGATGCTTTTGAGCAGGGAGACGCCTCTACAGAGCGGACCCACGGAGGTACAGGCCTTGGGTTGAGCGTGGCAAAACAACTGATCGAACTCCATGGTGGGCGGATCTGGCTGGAATCAGTAGTTGGTCAGGGTTCGGTGTTTCGTTTCACCCTGCCATGCTCTTCGGCATCCGAACAGGAGCGTAAAGAACCTGTCGTCAGCAAAAAAACGAACACCACCAAAGCACTACCTGTTGCAGCGGCTGCACCCGTTGTCGAGGAAGAACGCGGATCAGAGCCAAATGTGGATCTCCTCGTCGATGATCCAAGTGAGGTTACAATTTTGGTGGTAGATGATGAGCCGATCAATCGGCAGGTGTTACGAAACCAGCTAGAAATGGTTGGCTACCGGGTCGAGGTGGCAATTGATGGTCTGCAGGGCCTGAAGCTCCTGGAAAAGTTGAACCCACAGGTGATTTTATTGGATGTGATGATGCCCCGTCTCTCTGGATACCAAACCTGCTATCGGATTCGCCAGAAATACAGCGCTAGTGAATTGCCGATCATCCTGCTGACAGCCAAGGATCAACCAGAGGACACGGTAAGAGGCTTCCAGCATGGAGCCAATGACTACCTGACCAAACCTTTTTCCAGGGAAGAATTGCTCATTCGTGTTCGATTCCACCTGAAGCTGAGCAAGGCAACTTCCGAAGTATACCGAATGATGGACGACCTGCGAGGCATGCAGAACCAGCTGATTCAGTCAGCTAAGCTAGCAGCGGTTGGTGAGATGACCTCGGGCATTGCCCATGAACTGAAGACACCCTTGGCAGGCATCAGCACGATTCTTAGTGGAGTCGAACTAGCAAGGAAACTTCACCAGGAGATTGATATGGATGCTACCTGTAGCCGGGTCAGTCTGCTGGTGAAGCGCTGCAGTGCCATCATTGAACACATGCGCAATTACAGCCGACGTACGGAAGAAACACATTCGCAAACCCAGATCATCAATCAGTTGCTGAAGAATACCTTGCTGCTGGTAGAGCCACAACTCAAACGGATTGGCGGCAAACTAGAGCTTAATCTTGGACATGATCTTCCCTTTGTGAGGGGTAATGACATCCAGTTGGAGCAAGTCTTCATCAACCTCTGCAACAACGCTTGTGATGCAATGGAGCAGAGTAAGGAGCGGATTCTCACGATCCAGAGTATGGCAGAAGGAGATGCAGTGGTGGTTCGGGTGAGTGACACGGGAACTGGAATGCGACCAGAGGTGCAGGAGCGGGTCTTTGAGTCTTTCTTCACCACCAAGTCTTCAGCAAAGGGCACTGGCTTGGGGATGTCGATTAGCCAGAACATCATTGAACAGCACAAAGGACAGATCCGATTCAACAGCGAGCTTGGGAGGGGAACTACCTTCGAGATTTACTTGCCAGTAGCCAGTTGATAAGGATCACTTACAAAGTTTTTGGGCTGATGGTCAGATTTTCTGAATTTCACGTACTCCTCATTTTTTAGACTGGACCACAGTCTGTCGTTGCCCCCCGCAATCCAATCAAATTCTTCTCCCCATCTTCCACACGTTGGACAAGCACTCGTTGCTGGTGAACAACTCCAGTGTCCTGCTTGATGATTCGGAATTCTAGCAGGAATTTTTCAGGCCCTTCTGCCTGAAGAATCTCTAGTCGCTTGCGCTCGCAGTACGGCTGATCTTCCAGAAATACGTAATTGAACAGAAAGTCCTCGTAGCTTGGCGGTTTCTCTTTGCTGATCCCATAAATCTCATAATTTTTCTCACTCATCTCCGTGAACGTCATGGTCTTCAGGTCAAGATACCAGGTTCCGGTAGCGGTTAGGTCCTCAAGTAAGTCAACGTGATCCGGATTTTTTTTAACGTGATCCATTCTCCAAGCTCAACCTTTTGTTATAAAATTGTGTCAGTGAAAATCGCTGTGTTGATTCTAAAAAAAACAATTTAAATAGCGATTAAATGGTTTTATTGCTTTTTTAGTTTCAATAATGTGACAAAAATTGAGAATATCACGTTTTCAGAATAAATGGATCTCTCCATATAGCTGAATTTGCTTATCTTATTTTTTTTGCTTTGTCATAAAAACATTTGACACGAATGTTTCAGTTTGGTAGTAAGACTGCATTGTCTGAAAGCAAATTGCTTGTCTGAGTTAGTAGCATCGGAAATCTCACAAGATAAAGACAGCAGCTCTCTAGCAGTTGAGAGAATGAGATTTTTGGATTGGTACAAGGATTGTTGAAGACGGTAAAAAGCCCCGCACCCGGAGAGTTTGGCGACGCAACGGATGCAAGGGCTCAGGACAACATGGCACTCCATAGGAATGACAGTTGAACGCACAATATATGCGGATCCTGCCGATTTTTCCACCAATTTCTGTATACACTCCTGTCGGTTGCCCGGGTCGTTTTCAAAGCCCTCGTGCATCCCTTGGCAACGTACCCATCCCACTCATTTCCTTCTCTGTCTCAGTCTAGCTGTTCCGAGCAGCAACGAAGTCGGCATTTCAAAAGAAAGATCGCTGATTTCAGTCTGAGAAGCCTCCGATTTTGATGCTGACGTCTTCACATTCTGTGACTTGGTCTGCCCACACAGTTGACGGCAATTATTCTGTTGTAGCTGCCCGAATTGGCTAGCTGCTCAAAGAACATGGATGTTGGTTTTCTCCACCTATCTCAATAAAGAAGCCATGAAAGAAGTCAAACAATTCTTCTCATCTCAAATAAAGTCAATATGCCTGCTCTTTACGATAGTTGTTGGAGGTTTTTTAACACTCAGTTCCTGCTCCCCACCCTGTGGTGAAGCCAACTATCTCGGAACCGTGGAAGAGTGTGAAGTCACCGCTGATACAACTTCCAGTGGGGGAGGTTCCTCGGGTGGGAGTAATTTGCTTACACCGGAAGGGCTAACAGACCGTAGTCG
>WTIF01000279.1 GCA_011522845.1 Deltaproteobacteria bacterium | reverse complement strand
AAAGCAGTACCAGGTCTTACTGCACAATGATGATTTCACTCCACGCGAGTTTGTTGTCCATGTGCTGGAAGTTGTGTTTCACAAGGGTCAGGAGATAGCGGTACAAATCATGTGGCAGGCACATCAACACGGAGTTGCTGTTGTTGGAAGTTATAGCCTGCAAGAAGCTGAGACCAAGGTGGATAAGGTTCATGAAATGGCACAGCAGGAAGGCTACCCGTTGATGTTTAGCCTTCGCGAGTTATAAGCCCCACAAATTTAGGTTCACCCTTCCCACTCACTGCCTTTCGGGAATTCGACACCAAGGATTCGGTTCAATTCCTGCCAACTTCTTAGGAAAATAAAAATCACATCCTACGCGATTTTCATCAGGCCAATCTAAAGGCGTCATTTTGTCAAGTGCACCCGGGTCTGTATCAACACCAGTTCTCAAAAATATCTCCGAAATACGCGATTGAAGAGCAGGTGTCAGGTCATTGTAATTGGGATGAAACCACAAAGTAATTAGTGTCCTGTCTTCTGATTGCTCGTTTGGAAAGGCTCCATGAATTAGCCGTGCATCGCCCACGATCACATCTCCAGAATTCACAGGAATGGCAGCTTGATCTGGAAGTGATTTGAATAATCCATCCCCTGGATTCTCAACACGAGATAGAGATTCTGTATGGGCGTTGACATAGTGCAAATCGTGTAATTTTCTGTGAGAACCCGGAATCACACGTAGGCAGCCGTTTTGTGGTGTGGTGTCTTGAAGATAAATCATCACAAAAACCTGAGCCATTTGATCGGTAAAGGATGATGGTTCATTCCAGCCCCACCAGTCTTGGTGCCAGAATAAGGCAGGGCTCTTAGGAGGCTTGCTGATGATGTAGCCTGAGCTGAATTTTGGATCTCGAAATTCCAACTCATCAAAGATCTTAGAAAGAGCCGGGTGACCAAGTAATTTGCCAAACTCGGGGTAGTCCGCAATCAAAACCAAACTGCCTTGGGAACGATTTCTTTCTCGGTGTTCAGTGGAAACCTTACTCAAAGCTTGTCCACATAGACTTCGAAGCCAGTCCATGTCGGTTTGATCAAAAACTTGCTCAATGACGCAATATCCATCCGCTTGGAGTTGAGGCAACGCAGTCATCTCAGACTCCAGTGAGCAGGGTGGAGAAAGAAAGCAACCCGTTCATTTGTTCTTTTCCTTCTGGTAGTCAGCATCTGGAATTTGTACATCGGGTTGATTGCGAGCGAATACGGCCTGCCGGATACCGAATTTTTCCTGAAGTTGAATTGAGAGCCCACCGTCAATCACCAGCGTGTGACCCGTAATGAAGGAAGCCTGGTTAGAGCAGAGAAAAGCGATTCCTTCCGCAATGTCGTCCGGTACCCCTGTCTTCCGCAAGGGGTACTGATTTTCAAGAAATTGTAGACCCGTGGGGTTTTGCTCCCAGACCTTCTGAATACCTTCGGTGACAATATGGCCCGGTGCAATTGCGTTTACACGAATATTGTCAGGGCCAAAATCAACAGCCATTTGCCTTGTCAAGCCAACTACTGCAGCTTTTGCCGTTTCATAAACGAGCATGTTGGGTTCTTGAAGAAAGCTGTGAACTGAGGCGATGTTGACGATGTTTCCAAACTGCTTGCGTTGCATGTGGGGGATACAATGCTTGGCGCCAAGGTATAAAGCCTTGAGCATCACATCCATCCCATAGTCCCAGCTTTCCTCTTTGACGGACACAGCACTTCCATGAATATGATTTTCTCCGGCTATTACACTGAAAGCATTCTGTACGAGAACATCCACACCACCAAATTGTCGAATGGCTTCCTGAACCATTTTCTCGACATCTTCACTCTTGGAAACATCAGTATGACAGAATGCTGCGATGCCTCCTTGACTGAGAATCAATTCGACATTGTTGGTAGAAGCCTCCTCATTGAAATCTGCGATGAGGACTTTCGCGCCCTCTTTCGCAAATTTTCGAGCAGTAGCGCCTCCAATTCCTAAATCGCCACCTGTAACTATAACAACCTGACCTTCGAAACGACTCTTAACTTATCCAAATATGATTTTTTTATTGGTGTTGTCCTTTAAAACTTCTTGTTCTGGATTGATCCGAAAATCATTCCCTTCAGGTAGCAATTGTCCACCATCCACTATGATGGTTGTACCTGTGATATAGGCGGCCTCATCAGAAGCAAGAAATAAAAATGCGTTTGCTACGTCGAGCGGGGTCCCGAGTCGGCCAAGAGGAATGGCGTCTTCCATCGATTTGATGAAGTCCTGAGAGCGGTGAGCTTTCATCCCATCTGTCAGAATATTTCCGGGTTCAACTCCATTGACTGTGATACCGTAGCCAGAAAATTCAAGGGCAGCAGCCTTAATGAAGCCGTTGATACCTGACTTTGTCGCAGAGTAGTGCCCATGACCAGGACTTGTTACGTAGGGTCCTGTGATTGAAGAGGTGAAAATCATACGACCAGATCGATTTTTTTTCATCACTGGAAGGGCTGCTCGAGCTGCCAGAAAAGTCCCTTTCAAATTAACTGCACAAACTTGGTCCCACTCTTCTGGTGGGGTGTTTTCGATCAAGGTCCAAGGGTAAATTCCCGCGTTCTGTACAATAATATCAAGAGTCTCATAATTTTGGACAGCAACTGCAACTGCTTCTTTAGCTGCTTCAAAATCTGAAATATCCGTGCGGACATAGGTGCCCCCGAGACGTTTGGCTGTAGCTTGGCCAGCCTCATCCAAAACATCTGCAATCACAATTTTTGCTCCCTCTTCCACAAAACGTGTGGCGATTGCTTCACCAATACCTTGCGCCGCACCCACAACGAGTGCGATCTTTCCTTCGATTCTACCAGACATGGTTTTTCCTGATAATTACTATGCTTGAGAAGTAAATTAAGAGCCTATCCACAAAGCCCGCTATAGATTCAACTCTGTATCTTTTCAAAAAGATGTCAGAGATCTGCTGACCAGTTAATAATAAATACCCTCAATTGATGTTCTACCTGGAGTTTATTGGGATCTGACTTCAAAAATTCAGGGTTTGAAGCGATATGAGTTCAGATCCAATTCTTGGTTGCAGTTGAATTGAAGTCCTTCACCTAAAAGTCGTTGAATCTGTTCCAAAGAGCTTTGCGGATTGGCGCGGGGGCTAATTCCACCCTTTGCGTTCACCACCCTGTGCCAAGGAATGGAGGATCCTGTAGGTAAAGAAGATAGAGCCATTCCGACAAGTCGGGCTGTGCCCTCGCCTATGCACTGGGCTACTTGACCATAGGTCATGACTTTACCAGCTGGGATTTGGCTCACAACGAGTTCCACCTTTTGTAAGAAGGAGGGTTGACCGGGCTTGAGTGAGGTCTTGAGAATTTTTCGATGGAGTTGAGGCACTGTTCAATCAGGCGTCTGGGAGAGCGTGGTGCTGAAGTTCGTCCAGGGAAACAATCTCCAAAGCGGCTTCATGAGTAGCACGAAGCTGTACAGGTGGAGCCATCCCAGCATCTAGGGCCTCTTTCCAACGGGAGGCACAAAGGCACCATTGATCACCTGGCTTCAAGCCCGGGAAACCAAATTGTGGAATGGCAGTGGAGAGATCATTTCCACGACTTTTGGTGTAGTTCAAAAAGTCTTCTGTCATCTGGGCGCAGACAATGTGTTTCCCTCTGTCATCTTCACCGGTTTTACAACAACCATCTCGATAAAATCCGGTCAAAGGATTCATGCTGCAGGGTTGAAGAGGTTCTCCCAAAACATTCAGGTCGTTGTTCATGTTGATAGCTCCTTCCAAATCTAATTCAAGGTTTATGATCTAGTAGGGTAGCTCAATTCGGAAATTCGCACCACTATCTTGATTCTGTACAAGGAGTTTCCCGCGGAGATGCTCTTCGATAATTAATTTTGACATGTATAGGCCTAATCCGGTCCCATTCAACTTTCCTTTGGTCGTAAAATAAGGATCAAAGATCCGATCAATAATTTCCTCATCAATTCCTCCCGCGTTATCTTGCACCTCAAGAATTTGGTGATTCTCAGTTTGGCCCACTCTAATCTTGATTCGCCTAAGTCTCGGCTGCTTCTCGACCAAAGCATCCATTGCATTTTTGAGCAAATTCATGATGACTTGTTGCAGTTCACCTTGATGAACTCTGATGGGTGGAACCGCAATCAATTCTGTCTGAATCTCAATTGTAGACTTGTGGAGGATTGGTTCAAACATTTTCACAGTCAGGGTCACGATGTCACCAAGTTGGACGCTTTCTAATTTGTCGTTGGGCCGGAAGAAATTGCGAAAGTCTTCAATGGTCCTGGTGAGGAAACGGATCTGGTGCTGCAATTTATCGATCTCATCTGTGAAAGCTGTATCGATTTTGTTCATATGAACTTTTAGAGTGAGACCGGATGTGATCATCCCAATCACTGAAAGTGGTTGCCTCCACTGATGGGCAATCATCGCAAGCATTTCACCAACAGCTGCCATCTTTGTTGATTGCACAAGTTGCCGTTGGGTTTGTTCAAGAGAGGCGTAAGATTCTTGAATTCCAGCAGTGGCAGCCTGCATTTGGTGATGAGTTTTTTGCACCACCTGAAGACTGTGAAGAAGATTATCCTGAAAATTTTTGCAGGCATCCAGGAGCTGCTGGGTCTCCACGGTATGCGCTTTGATGCGTCTTGGATCCAAAATCCTCACTTGCATCGCAAATTTCTTGGGAGTCGTTTTTTTTGTCCTTTGTCGAAATCTGTTCAGATATCGTTGTAACTGGTTCATTGGAGCTAAGAACCAACCACTGAAA
>WTIF01000173.1 GCA_011522845.1 Deltaproteobacteria bacterium | reverse complement strand
GTCACTGGAGAAATGATTCGTCACTATTCAGCCCTGGCGAAGCAAGGTGTTGGCACCATGCTTACAGAATCAGCTTTTGTAGCTCGTCAAGGGAAGATGGCAGCTGGTCAGTTGGGAATTTCAGAGGAAGAGCACTTAGAAGGTTTAGAAAAGTTGGTAAAAGCCATCAAGAAAGAGGGAGCCTGCATAGGGATTAAGCTTTCTCATGCGGGCGCAAGAACTTCGGAAGAAGTTTGTGGAGAAAATCCAGTGGGGCCGTCTCTCTACAACTTTGGTAGGGACTTCGATCTCAGCAGAGAGTTTGACGAGGGAGACATTGAAGAAATCATCCTACACTTTGTTCATGCTGCAGAGAGAGCTCAAGAGGTTGGATTCGATTTTATTGAAATCAATGGTGGAGACCAACTGCTCTTGGATCAATGCTTTTCTGTCAGGTTCAATAACCGAGACGACGACTACGGATCCGAAACCATCGAAAACCGATTGAGGCTGACTTGTCAAATCATCCAAGCTATTCGGGATCGGAAAAGTGTTTCCATACCCATAAGTTATTATTTCTCCATATTTGATAAAATGGAGGATGGATTTTCCATCACTGATCTTCACGAAACACTTGAACTCCTAGAGAAAAGTGGGGTGGATATTTTCCATCCATTTGCAGTGCATGTAATGAATCGATGTTTTGACTCTGAAGAATCTTTATTGGAATTGATTGGACTTAACACAGAACGGCCCCTCGTAGCAGATGGCAATATCAAGTCACCACAAGTGCTTCTAGATGTGCTAAACATCGACAAGGTACAGTGGTATGTTCTCGAAAAAACACTTTTAGCACGTCCAAATTGGTTTAACTTTCTGAAGAAAAAAGTAGCGGACCAGGAGAAGTGAGCATGTCCAGTTTATCCGAATCAAAAAATAACTTTGATCCATGTCGGGTGGCTATTGTTGGCTTGGGAACTGTCGGAGGAGGTGTTGCAGAAGTCCTCTGGCATCACGGAAAGGCAGATGATAATGCTGTCCAGTTAGCAGGCATTTTGGAGAAAAACCAAGAAAATCCAAATCTGCCGATTTGGGCTCAACGAGATCAAAATTTACTTTATTCCTCACTGGAGGAGTTGCTCGCCGATCCCTCGATTCAGGTAGTTGTTGAGACGATTGGAGGACAAACATTTGCTCGCGAATTGATTACAAAAATTCTTGAATCTGGAAGAGATGTCGTTACTGCCAACAAGGATCTAATGGCAGTGCATGGAGAAGAATTACTCGCACTGGCTGAAAAAAATGGACGACAACTGCTTTTCGAGGCCAGTGTTACCGGAGCAATTCCTGTGGTCAGGTTGCTACAAGATTATTTCCATGTAGATGATATTGAGAAGGTCAGCGGGATATTTAATGGAACTTCCAATTACATCCTGACCGAAATGGAGCAGAAGCAAATATCTTTTGAAGTTGCTTTGAGGCAAGCCCAAGATTTGGGTTTTGCCGAAGCCGATCCTACCAATGATATTGCTGGATATGATGCACGCTATAAATTGGTCATTCTGACATATCTCATCACGGGTGTTTGGCTGGCTCCGGAACAAATTACGCTTGAGGGCATTGAACATCTCGAACCTGCAGATTTTGCGTATGCTTCCAGATTGGATCGACGTATCAAACTAATCGGGCATTTAAAACGAGAAGATCAAAATCTACAGGCTTTTGTTCTGCCACTGATGGTTCCTAGAGGTGGTGCTATGGCAGAGATAGGTGGCTCAACTAATATAGTATCGATTGAAGGCAAGTTTAGTGAGGAAATCTCAATGGTTGGTAAAGGGGCAGGGAGTTTACCAACAGCTTCTGCATTGGTTGCTGATCTTGAGAAGATCTCAAAAGGTTGCATCTCAAAAAATAGATCTTCAACAATGCAATTTAGACTTCAGCCTTTTGAAGAGTACATCTTTCGACACACACTCAGAATTACTGTAAAGGACCAGCCCGGGATTGTGGGTCAAATCGGTCAAGTTTTAGCAGAACATGAGATTAATATTTACGCACTTGAGCAACTGCCTCAGTATCACCAAAAGGACGGATCTCATCCAGTGATATTCACAATTACATTGGAAGCTTGTCAAGAAGCCCTGTTGAAAAAAGCTCTAGAAAAAATCAACAAAGCCGATTATTTGCTGCAACCAATTTCTGTTTTACGTGAAATCGCCTAGAATTTCAGATGCGCTGGTTGCGTAGAAATGTATGGGGTGTCCTCGTAGGGACTGTTCTACTTTCTTTCGTAATCCTTCTTTATCGATCCCACCAAAGCGCAAATAGACCCGAAGCCTCATTGATCAGCGAGGCAGCCCACCTCATCGCAAGTCCCTTCCAAAAAACCAATCTTTGGTTTTCAAAACATTTTAAAGAGCTCGGAGCATATTTTGTTCAGCTTGAAGAGCTCAAAAAAGAAAACCAGTCTTTGAAAAAGCAGATCCGGCAGCTAAATAATGATCTGAATGCACTCAGTGAGAGAGTTGCCCGAAGCAATTCCCAATCTCTTCAATCAAATTGGGCCAATAGCTATCCTGAACCAGTTGTCTTTGGAGATATCTTAGGGATGAGCGCAGATCCACTGACAAGAGTTTGGTGGCTAAATCTTGGTGCGCAAGATGGCATAAAAGTAAAGCAACCCGCTGCCATCGCAGAGGGGTTGGTGGGCAGAGTACAAAGTGTCTCAGCAAAACAATCAACCATTCAAATCATTCTGGATCAACGCAGCCGATTTCCTGTTTTAGTACAACGAACAAGGAGTAGGGGAATTGTGGCTGGCACCGGCAGTGGGATTGAACTAAGGCAAGTACTAATAAGAGATGAGTTGAAAATTGGGGACAGGATTATTACCAGCGGCTTAAGTCAATTGTTTCCTAAGGGATTGTTTGTCGGAGAAATCAAAGAAATCGTCAAATCGGAGAGCCAGCTATTTCAAACTGCAGTCCTAGAGCCAGGTGTTGATTTCAACCGATTAGAGTCAGTAGGAATTCTTCCACTCGAGTTGGGTTTGTTTGATCCAGATCAACCGCAAGAATGATATGTTGCCAGGATTAGTTTTTTTAATCCTCTTTGGCTTCGAAGTCATTCTTGGGGGAATAATTACTGAGCCCTGGCCTTTTCCTGTTAGGCTGATCTGGCTTGGAATGGCATTTCTGATTAGAGCAAATTTTCAGAGTGCTGTTTTTTGGGGAGGGTTAGGAGGAACTTTTAAGGATTCACTTAGCCATGGGTTGCTGGGCATCGAGGGTTTATCTTACCTATTTTCACTAGCTATCCTCCAGAGCATCCTTCAAAGCAAGCGTGCGATTTCTGACGGGTATTTTCTACTTATTTTTTTATTTACATTTTCAATTCAAGAGATTTTCAACGTCTTTTTACAAAACTGGCTGTTCCTTGACAGCACCTTGAAAAGTCTTCTGATCTTGGTGATCTATGGCACCCTGGCACATGGTCTGCTGGCGACTGTGTTTCTAGGTTCAAAATTGATTTGGACATCTCGTTTTCCATTGAGGAAGCATTATTGATGAGCCCAGCAAAAATTTCATCGGAACAAGATCTCTTCCGAACTCGTGTCATCTGTATTGCACTTGCTATCGCATTTGTATTTTCGTTTTTGGGTGGCCGTCTTTGGTATCTGCAGGTTATTGAACATGAAGAATATCAGAGTTATGCAGATGGTAACCGAATCCGGCTCCGTCCCGAACCGGGTCTACGCGGAAAAATTCTTGATCGAAACGGTCAAATTTTAGCGGAGAATCGCCCAGCATATCACCTTCAGATGGTCTGGGAAGATGCTCCTAAACCCCTTCAAACTCTCAAACAGCTTTCAGAAACCTTCCAGTGGCCTCTGACTGAACTGCAGGAAAAGTCCCAATACGCTAGTCGAACGCCTTTCAGACCCATCCGTTTAAAATCTGGCCTAACCACGGCTCAAGCTGCTTTCTTACAGACTCACTCTGACAAATTTCCGGGAGTCACCGTTGAAATGGAGGCGGCTCGCTACTATCCCCATGGTAAAACAGCTGCTCATGTCCTGGGGTATGTTGGAGCGACTAATAAAAGAACAGAGAAATTGCCCAGCAATCAAAGGCGTTCTAAGAGTATTGATGGGAAAGCTGGACTAGAGATGACTTTAAATGAATTTCTGACAGGACTTGATGGCGGACGACAAGTTGAGGTTGATCACATTGGTAGAGAGTTAAGGACTATCCCACCTGTGATTGCCTCAGTACCTGGGAATAATCTCCAATTGACCATTGATATTGAGCTGCAGAAAGCGGTTGAATCCGCAATGGACAATCAAACCGGAGCTGTTCTGGTAATGCAGCCAGGAACGGGTGAAATCCTGGCAATGGCTAGTATGCCGGCTTACGATCCTAACTGGTTTGTGAACGGCATTGATCCAGATTTGTGGAACCAATTGCTCAATGATGAGGATCACCCCTTGGAGAACAAAATTGTTCAGGGCGCCTATCCGCCTGGCTCAATCTTCAAGCTAGTCACTGCCTACGCCGCATTGGATCAACAATTGATCGAACCAAACCATACAGAAACCTGCAACGGTTATTTCTATGTGAAGGGCAGGAGCGCTCCATTTAAGTGCTGGAAGTCAGGGGGCCATGGCCCTGTCGACTTGATTGAATCCATTCGAGGATCTTGCAATATTTATTTTTATCAATTGGCGATGGAAATGGGAGTGGACAAGCTAGCTCATTACGCCAAGATGATGATGTTTGGTGAAAAATTAGATTTGGAAAATACCAAGCATCGTTTTTGGCACCACGCAC
>WTIF01000118.1 GCA_011522845.1 Deltaproteobacteria bacterium | reverse complement strand
TGACCGAATTGTACCATCATCAGGCGATCTGGAATAATCGTCAGTTTCCCAAGGTCTATGATGTATTTTTCGACCTTTGGGGTACCGAAAAACTCTGGACGACCATTGATCGTGTGAATATGAACCTTCCCAATCAGAAGGGCTGGGATTTTGGTGGCTTTCTGCATTGGGATGTTGAGTTGGATCAATTACTCGCGACCCGCAACATTCAGGGGGTGCTGAGTTTAAATGATAATGAGACTGGGATGGGAGGGCTCCAGATCATACCAACTCTTTTTAAGCAGTTAGAGAGTTGGTTGGAAGGACAGCCAAAAGGGCGTTCAAGAATGTTGGAAGAAAAAGTTGACTTCGAAGTAATCAATGTTCCGAGCAAAGCTGGCGACCTCGTGATCTGGGATACCCGAATGGCTCACGGGACTAGTCCCAATCGCTCTACAATTCCAAGATTTGCCCAGTATCTCTCGATGTGTCCAGCAGAGCCAGAGCATGCTGAGTTATTAGAAATCCGCCTGGCATCCTTTGCCAACCAAACTCGACCTGAAAAATCAGGGAATAAAATCAGTGGTACGGCTGGATTCCGAAAGGAGTCCGACTTTTGCCCGAAAGCAGAACTGACAGAACTTGGCAAGCGATTGCTGGGAGTACAGCCTTGGTGAGTTGGTCAACAGTTATCAAGCAATAAGTTCTATAAAACCTTTTTGATAATGGAGTTGGAATGATCTCTGGACTGGATCATGTGAACATAGAAACCTCAGAATTAGAGGAAACCATTCACTTTTACGAGGATGTTCTAGGATTTGAAAATGGCGACCGTCCCCCATTTGATTTCCCGGGCGCCTGGCTCTACGCAGGTGGTCATCCGGTAATCCATCTGGTCGAAACGGATGCGAAACCAGGTCCAACGGGTGCAATTGATCATGTTGCCTGGATTGCCGAAGGTTACGACGAAATGAAAGAAAGATTGGAACAAAAGTCTGTTACCTTCAAACTGATGGATGTGCCCAGCTCACCTGTTCGCCAGATCTTCATCCACGACCCTAACGGAGTTCGCCTGGAATTGAACTTTAAACGAGACTAATTCCCAATCTTCGTCTACTCCCCCTTCCAGTGTCCGTCACCCACGTCTCATTTCTGGGCCTTTTTCTATTCGTACTAGCTGTTGTCACCTACTGGATGACCAAAGGTATTGATCAAGCCATCATTGATGGAGCTGTTCAAACCTGCGTTGGTTACATCAAACCAGAGGGAGAGGTTGAGAATACGGTGATAGAAACCAAGGGTGACAGTACCGTTGCGACCTTCCGAATCCGAGTCAAAGACTCAAAGAAATCTCTGATCTGCACTGTTGACTGGTTCAGTTATATTTCGCACGGAGACTACGTGGTCTTATGGGTGAAACCAGAATCCTAAAGGGGCTTAACCAATACCTCCTACCCTTCGGAACCACGGCCCCAGCTCGCCTTACTCTGATTCTTCTGCTAAGCAATCTCTATTTTTATCTCCCTTTCTACGCTCTCTATCTGCAAGGCAAGGGGCTGGATCTCGTTCAGATTTCCGAACTCTCCATCATCTTACTTCTGAGTAATTTGATCTTTGAAATACCAGGGGGAGTTTTAGCAGACCATTTCTCAAAAAAACAGATCCTGCTCTTAGGGTTCTTGCTGCAACTGATTGGAGAAATTGTTTTCCTACAAGGAAACCAATTTTTTCACTTTGCTATCGCTTCCCTGATTGGAGGAATTCACTGGGCTTTACATTCCGGATGTTTGGAAGCTTATCTTCATGAATTGTTGAGAAGCCAAAAGGAGCCCGAACGCTACAGCGAAGCACTGGGTTATATCGGATTTGCCAAGTCAACTGCCAATTTCATAGCGTTTCTTGGGGGCACTCTAATTGTTTGGATTTGGGAGAAAGATAGCTTTTATCTTTTGATTTTCTTGACAGTTTGTGGAGTCGCTTTGGCTCTGTGTGGCATGTTCAACCTGCCTTCAACTTCAAAAAATAAGATGGAGATTCACTCAGAAATCGATCCACAGACAACAAATCTTTCTTGGCTAGATCGTCTTGGACTTTCAGAAGTCAGGGCACTTACTGGAACGCTTGGAATTTTGATCCTGTTTTTCTGGATGACACAACCTTTTGCAGATTCGCTACTGATTTTAATTCAGCCCTTTTACGAGCAGAAAGGTGGTGTAATTGCCTTTCTGGGAGTATTGATAGCCGCAGGAATGGCCATAGAGGGATTTGTGCTGAAGCAAGTGCACATTTTCCAAAAGCAATTTGGGATCAAAAAGGTGCTTGCCCTGGTCTGTTTATTCCTTAGCTCGGGCTTTCTTTTACTGAGTCTAAGTTCAAATATTTGGCTTACGGCTTTCTTTTTTCTCTGGATTCGTTCTGCTGTTGGAATTCAGCAGGTACTGCTAACGGATCAGACTTTGAAACTTTTCCCTGTTCATCGACATGCAACGGTTCTCTCTCTGATCAATCTGGGATCTCGTCTATATATTTCGGGGGGAATGTGGGGCATTGCATTTGTTGCAGAGTTTTCAATCGGCGGGGCCTTCCAATTTCTAGCTAGCTTAATGCTGATAGCAACCGTACTTGTTAGCGTTATACCTTTGCCTGAACCAGCTGCCAACCAGAGGTGAGGTAATCTGTTAAAAATAGAAAATCTTAGTCTGAAATTAGCTATTTTTGTTTTCCAACCTTTGAAGCAGCAGTCCAAGCAGAACGATCAAAGCACTTACACAACTACAGAAGAGATAGATTTCAAAAAGCCCTACATCCTCGGCAATAGTTCCAGTAATCATCGGTCCTGTTAAAAATGCAATCGACTGGAACAATAGGATGAAAGACATATTCTGAGCCATTCCTCCCCTTTGTTCTGCAGAGAGGCCAAAAACAATTGGTTGGATAGTTCCTGAAGTCAAACCAACACAGACAAAACCAATTAAGGCCCAAATGGGATGCTGGATCAGATAGATCGAAAATAGCGAGAGGCAGGTCAATAGACCTGTTCCAATCAAGAGGGGAATCTTCCCAAATCTCTTGGTCAACACGTCTCCGTAAAAGCGAATACCGGTTTCTGTCAAAATAAAACCAAATGCCCCCAAAGTCGCCAAATCATCAGTAAAATGAAATTCATCCCGCAACATCATTCCGGACCAAGATAGAAATTGACTGATTGCCAGAATCAAAGCGAAATTCGTGAAAGCAAGCAGGATGAGGGCAGTGGATAACTTGAAGTTAGTGTGCTGCCCATCTTCGATTGTTTCATATGGTAGATAACTGATTAGGGTGAAAATGAGTAGCGTCAGCATAGCCAAGCCCACGATGGGGAAATGGCTATCGATTGGGAAGCCTTGGGAATTTGCAATCAAACCAAATCCCATCCCTCCAATCACCCCGATTCCGCTGATTCCTTGGAAGAAAGACATCCAGGATTTGCCTTGCTGAGCCTGAACAATGCCCGCTTGTGACATTACTACGACCATGCTTCCACCAAAGCCAAAGCTGAGTAAGCCCCAAAGTCCAAGCAAGGTAGTGTAGGTGGGTTTTTCAAAAAAACTGGTTAGCGCAAGAACAATACAAACCATCGTTACGAGCAATACTCTTTTTACGCCGAAAAAACGGAGCAAGCGACTCACAATCAGGTTGCTCAAAATAGAACCACAGCTGAAACAAAAGAGTACCCAGGCGAATTCCTCGTAGCTCACCCCCATCCACGCCTGTAAAACATGCAATCGGCTCATGATCGAACCAATTACGATGAAGAGGCCGCCATTGATCAAGAGCAACATTCGATTGTTGCGGTCCAATTGATTTTGCTCCGTATCTATTACGAGCCCGGTCTTGAATTCCATTAGGAAGATTAGAAAAAGTGAGAAAATTTTTTGAAAAATTTGGAAGGCAACCGAAGGAGTTATCACGATGTAAAAAAGCTCAGTCGGTCACAATTCACTTTTGAAGATGATTGTAACTATATTGATCTCTTGATTAAGCAATGCAACACCATTCCGATCTGAATTCACTTTTTCCAATCCCAAAAAACCTTCAAAAGTCTCACACCACTTGGACTTTCGCGGTGGCTTGGTCGCCTTTTGACCATGCATGTACTTATAGGCTTAGCCATCCATCCGGAAAGACCAGATACCTGAAAATGGTGCAGAAGGGATCTTATCCCTCAATAAAAGACGAATTGGACCGATTACACTGGGCTGCAGACTATTTGCCGGTCCCAAAAATCATTGATCAGGACATCAACGGGAATCCACCCTGGTTCCTATCAGAGGGTATCCAGGGATTGAATGGAACTGAGGCAGAACTTAAAGCTGATCCTGAGAATTTGGTTCGCCTGCTGGCTTGTGCCCTGCGTTTCTTTCACGATCATGCACCCGTTGAAGCCTGCCCTTTTGATTTCAGACTTGATGCTGCATTGAAACATATCTCTAAAAGAGCCCAATTGGGGCTTATTCACCCTGAACAGCACTTCCACCCTGAGTATCAACACTTCAGCGTTGACCAAGCTTTAGCATTCCTACACGAACACCGACCACCTCCATCTAAGAGCGTGGTCTGCCATGGAGACTATTGTGTTCCCAATATTTTATTTCAGAACAATTGTTTACAAGGTTTTGTCGACTTAGGAGAACTTGGTGTCGCAGACGTTTGGTGGGACTTGGCAGTGGCAACCTGGAGCTTGAATTGGAACCTTGGAAATGGCTGGGAAGAATTATTTCTTAAAGAATATGGAATTACGAATAGTCCAGAAGCTATAACTTATTATCGTTTACTATACGACATGGTTTCATGATTCATTTAC
>WTIF01000306.1 GCA_011522845.1 Deltaproteobacteria bacterium | reverse complement strand
ACGATAATCGTTTGGGGAAACAAACTCTGAAAGTTGGATCTTCTGCTCTTTCAGAATCAAGTGCAGTTTTGAGCGATCTGTAACCTGGAACCTCTCTCCACGAACAATCTTTACATTGGTATAATCTATCAGCTGCTTTAACTCGATCGCCCTCTTGCGGCTGCGTTGCTTGATCCTTGAAATTGCAATCGTTCGGTAATTACCCACCAATTCATTAACTGAGTTGGCGATACGATCAGCGAGTACTTCAGTGTCTACTCGAGTCTGCTGCGCAAAGATCATATTTGGAAACGCAAACATCAATAAAATGATGGGCAAACAAAGCCATATGGATGTATTCCTACTAAACACTGACAATGGGGTGCTCCTGGCAAATTTTTTGGTAGTAGCCCAATAATTGTTTGTGGGCTCGGTCAATTCCTTGCTGTGCTTGATCGCGTTGATAGGTGTCACTGGGTTTCCAATGTCGTGTTTTGAGTCGATAGGGTCGAAGTCCGTGCTCCGAATCAGAACTTTCACAAAACAATTCGGTGATGGGTGGCTTATCTGTCCAAGCATTCCCAAGATTGATTTCTAAGGCTCGATACCATTTGGCGAATTGTTTCAAACGCGATTCCTCGAAGTAACCGACTGGATTTAGTAGTTCAATAACCTTCCGTAAAGCCTCACTAGACACATACCGATCATAGTCAACAACGTACAGGCTCTCCGACAAAAAGAGTGGTCCACCATGTAGAAAGAGCCCCTTTCTCTTAACGGTAGACCCGCTTTGTACGATCTCCAGGCCGACACACCCTTTTTCGCCAGCCAAAACAGCGTCTTCAACATCTTCCACAGAAACAATGTTCAGCTTGGGATAGGCTGCCATCACGATTCCCGTGTAGCGCCCCTTCACAAAGACCTGCTGGCCAAATCTGGAGAGTGTTTTCAGATTCAGCGGATGTTTCCTTTCAGAAACCTTGGAGATCAGGAAAAACCCGACAATGTCTTGGATTTCAGTCTGCAGAACCTCATTGTGACTACAGAGCATTGCTGAACCCGCAATACGGATTCCAGTGGGTTTTTCCAAATGGTAATTGTACATCCCCCACTTGGTAACCCGGGATGGATCTCTCAAGTAATATTGGGTCATCGAAAGGAGTTCATCCAACCCAACAACCGTAAAATCGACTTCATCCAATCGGATGAGTGAAGACCCGTTGTGCGGCTCTTCACCCTCTACTCTCAGCTTGTAGGGCCCAATCTGCCAATCGTGACCTAAGAATCCCAAACGGTATGGCCGATGGAAACGCTTTCTATCAACAAATACTGAGAAGCAATTGGGGGCTTTGGTGCGGACCTCTTCTAGAAAGTCCAGCGCTTCATCGAGTTTTAGACTGCTCCGTAATTTGCTTTGGGACAGAATCTGCAGAATTGAATCAATTTCTTCAGAAGAGACACCCAGATCAACCAGTTTCTGAAGAAAATTATTCAGTGTGCGCCCGGAACGAGGAATCGCACAGGTCACATGAAAAGGTGCGTTCATAAATGGTCTAAATTAAGGAATCCATGTCATGCAACGGACGTGCGAACCTTTCGGGGCCAGATGATCGTCTTATCAGACTTTGTTGAGGAACATCATCGGGTTAGCGGTTTTGCCTTGAAGGGCTTGAGCAAGACGTCAAGATAGGATTCAAATCTTTATTTTCAAGCTCTCGCAACTGAAGAAAAATGTCGCGAATCCTGCTGTTTTTGTTGTCAATTCTCCTTTGTCCCTCCGTCTTTGCTGAATCTTCCCATGCATCACTATTTGTCAAAACGGTCGAGGAATTCTCAATTTTTCCCGCGGAACAGCCAAATAATGGAGTTTATCGTGATGGGAAATTGCTCCTACAAAGCCCATCCGTTCAATGGTTGGACCTCATTCAAGTCAAGGACACAGATTCCTGGTTGGCTTCAGGAATTGATGAAGAAGGCAAGTATCATGGGCATCTTCTCCTCAACGAGAATGACAAGCTAGCGATGACCAATCAGGGCTATGGAGTCTATGATATTTTAAAAGAAGAAACTGGTATTCTAGAAATTTACAGGACCCACAAGGATAAACTGGAAATTATAAAAACGAAGTACAAGTCTGTCCGGAGCCCCACCGCTTCTCCAACCCATTTGGTCTTTGCTCACATTCGAGATTCCCGAAAAGAGCGGAAAAAGCAAATCTTTGAGTTCCGGCTTCATCTGATTCGCCACGACTCTACAGAAATCAAGAGCCTCAAGCTTTACCCAAAAGATGAGTCTGCCAAATTGGAGATGGAGTGGATAGACAAATCCAAAATTCAAATTCGCTATCACAATGGCAAAACCGAAACTTTTGACCTGAAAAAGTACGCACCAACTCTTTTTTGACCGATCCCAATCCGATATTCATCCCAGACTGGTCTTCATGTTAGCTTTACCGTTCCCAGCGATTGATCCCGCTCTGTTTACTCTTGGCCCTATCTCAATGTTTGGAATGGAATTGGGCCCTTTCAGTCTGCGTTGGTATGCGCTGGCTTATATTGCAGGATTACTTCTCGGCAGGGTGTATGTCAATCGTATGCTGTTGGCAGAGGCACGTTGGCCTGGCGGAAAACCACCTGTTCCAGTGGAGGAAACTGAAAACCTCTTAATCTGGATGACCCTTGGGGTCGTGTTGGGTGGCCGACTTGGATATGTTTTATTTTACAGCCCACATCTGCTGACAGATCCTGCAAATGTGTTCGCGATGTGGAAAGGGGGGATGTCGTTTCATGGAGGTATGCTGGGGGTAATTGTAGCAGTCATTCTCTATGCAAAACGTCACAAAGTATCGTTGCTCTCCTTGGGGGATGCTATTGCGATCGCAGCTCCAATCGGACTGTTTTTCGGACGCCTGGCGAACTTTATCAATGGAGAGCTATGGGGCAGGGTCACTGATGTCCCTTGGGCCATTGTCTTTCCCCAAGTTGAATTGTATGCCCGAGCCTATCCAGAACTCGCGGCAACCATTGGTCAGGGGCGTCATCCTAGTCAATTGTACGAAGCAGTCTTGGAAGGGCTTGTCCTCTTTCTTGTACTGGCACATCTCGCTTGGCGAACAGACGCCCTCAAAAAGCCTGGAACACTGATTGGAACTTTCCTGGTGGGCTATGGATTGGCAAGAGCATTCTGTGAATTTTTCAGAATGCCCGATGTGGGAATCGGTTTCGATTTCGCCTTTGGAAGCCTCGGAATCTCAAGAGGACAACTACTCTGCCTACCGATGATTATTGCTGGAGGATTGTTTCTGAAATATGCTCAAGGAGCCCAACCAAAAGAGCAAACAACATAATCGTAGATTGCATCGTTATTAGCCGATCGAGCGCATGTGGCTAATTTATTGAGCAATTGTGCCCCAAGGATAGTCAACAAAAAGGGTTGTTTCCGCTCCTTCTGAGCCAGTAGCCACATCGAAACGGTAAATGAAGCCTGAGCCTGTGACCAGACGGGCTCCCAAACCTGTTGAATTTCTGGATTTTGTCCAAAGATCCTCTCTCTGCTCAGCAACCGTCCCCGTCTCATAAAAGAAAGCTAGCTGAAAGCCTGTCCGAAAGTCTTTGATGAAGTAGAGATCAAAAGGCGTGTTCTCATCTGTCAGGTTCCACCGGAATTCATAACCATAAAATTCAGTGTGGGCTCCGCTGAATCGACCTCCAGCATAAGAACGTAAACGAGAACTTCCCCCTAAACTACTAGCAGTACCGTATTTTCTTCTGAGTTCAGTATCTCTAGCTAGTTTTTGTAAGCTGTCATCGCAGGGATCGCCAGCAGTACAGCCATAGTTTGCTCTGAGATCATCAAGAATGCTTTGGTAGTCGGTCACGCCCTCCTTGGTCACGGTAGCATCTGAGCGAAAGTAGTTGATTGCAAAGGTGCTGCTCTCTAGCAGCGGGATGTAACCGGTTAGGTTCGTATCAACAGTGTAGCTCTCAGATGAGTCTTGATCCGTGACAGGGGAATCAGAACGGTTCAGAACAAATCGCACACCCATTCTCGGATCGAGACGATCATCAGTAACATCGACTTGAGTCCCATAGGTCAAGCGGCTGAAAGTGAAGGCCTCAGGATTTTCATATTCCTGCCGGTTTTCTTCCTTGCCTTGGTAGATAACTGCACTAGGTTCAGAGCGAATGTTGTACTGGAAAGTGAAGAACTCCAAGCGACGCTCCCAAAACGTGAGAGTCAGTCGTCCGCCGTAAAGAGAGGTATTTTGAAGCTCAACAATGTTGAAGTCGTCGGGGTCGGAATCAATCCCCCGCTCAGCATACTGTTTTTGGGAACCCTTATTGAATCCAACGTAAGTCACATCCAATAAAACAGTCTCTGACAACAATTCGATGTCTGTCACCCCAGTAACGGTTCCCTCAACGTCACCACCCACTCCAACCACGAAAAAGTCGGTAGTTGTGTCAAAAGTATTGTTAAAGGCTCCAATCACTCCAAGACCTGTACCCACTCCTGGAAGGATATAGGGTATTGGAGCAATGAGATATCCAAAGTCTCTGGGGAACTGGGAACGACGGCGTTCGATGGCTTCTGCAAGACTGGCAAGTAGAAGCATGGGAATCGTTATCCAAAGGATTCGGCGAATCATTTTTTCTCTCATGACTTCATCAGTAATAGAGTAGAGTGTTGATTTAAATAAGATTATTCTTATCGAATTTCAATAAGTTGGAATGATCAATGTGAGTTGCAATTGCTGTTCTTATTCTTCAAAAGACGATCAAAAGCGACTTTTTGGAGAAATTGAATAATCTTCCATGTCTATGTGGAATTTTATGAATCTTATGATCAACTAAATTCTACCAATTGTAGCTGAACG
>WTIF01000094.1 GCA_011522845.1 Deltaproteobacteria bacterium | reverse complement strand
GGTTCCGCAGTCTTTCGTGGTGGAACCTCAACTGATTATAAGAAAAATTTGGATTCACTGCGTAAAGCAGCAAACGCTCACTAAACTCCCAAATAACGGCGGATTAATTCAGGGTTTTGCCGAAGCTCTTTGCTCGTCCCCTCCCAAACAATCCGTCCACGTTCCATCAGAAAGTGTTGATCAACCAAACGCATCAGTTGCTCAAGGTTTTTGTCGATTAACAAAATTGATTGACCCTGCTCCTTCAGGGATTCCAACACTCTCCAAATTTCATCTCGAATCAGTGGTGCAAGTCCTTCTGTGGCTTCGTCCAGGATCAACAACTTAGGATTAGTCATTAAAGCACGGCCAATTGCCAGCATCTGTTGCTCTCCCCCAGAGAGAGACTTGCCCAATTGGTCTCTCCTATTCTGAAGAATTGGGAACAAATCATAAACTTTTTGGAGATCCCAAGCTGAGCTTAGATTGTGCCGATTCGCTGCGGTTGCGAGTAAATTTTCTCGGACAGTCAGCAATGGAAAAATCTGACGTCCCTCAGGGACCAAGCCGATACCCAGCCGGCTGATTCGATATGCTGGCCATTGCTGAACTTCCTGACCAGAAAATCGAACTCTACCTGAGCTTGCTTGAGTAATCCCCAGCAGGGAGCGAATTGTGGTCGTTTTGCCCATCCCGTTACGTCCAAGAAGGGACACCACAGTTCCAGAATATACTTCCAGATTTACACCAAACAGAACTTGAGACCTTCCATAGGCTGCTTGCAGATTTTCAATTTGCAACAGGGATTTCATGCTCACCCAAATAGGCACTACAAACTTCTGTATTCTCTCGAATTTCACTAGGTGTACCGGTGGCAATCACGTGCCCATAAACCAAAACGGAAACACGATCTGCAACAGAAAATACTGCATCCATGTCATGTTCAATTAACAGCATCGTGATCTTGCCCTTCAATTGCTGCAGCAGCTCGACAACCTTCAAACTTTCCTCAGGCCCCATCCCTGCCATTGGCTCATCCAGTAGCAACAATTTAGGTTCTAAAGCCAAGGCCATTGCCAGCTCTAATTGACGTTGTTGTCCGTGTGCCAAAGCATAAGCTGGGATCTCTGATTCTTGATCAAGGCCAACCTGCTTTAAATATTCTTTGGCTTTTGATCGTAATTCAAAATCATTACGAGCTACTTTCCAAAATCGAAAACTGTGTCCTTGTTGACTTTGTAGAACCAAAGTCACATTTTCCAAGGCGCTGAACTCAGGAAATACTGATGTGATTTGGAATGATCGAACCAGCCCCAATCTTGGGCGAATTGCCTCTGGAACCTGTAAAAGATTTCTGCCATCAAATTGAATCAGGCCTGAATCAGGTTGTAGCGATCCGCTCAACAGTGAAATCAATGTTGTCTTGCCTGCTCCGTTAGGCCCGATCAAAGCGTGGAGTTCTCCGTGCTTAATTTGCAGACTGAGATTATCAGTGGCAGCAACTGCTCCGAATGTCTTGTGGAGCTGCTCAATTTGCAAAAGCGCCATCGACCCCTTTCATCTGCTTGAACACCAACGCATGTAGACCCCCTTTTGCAAAAAGTACAATGCCGATGAGGAGTGGACCGAAAACTAACCGCCAGTGTTCGCTGAACAGGTACAGCCCTATTTCTTGAAACAGCAGAGGGAGAAATTCCTCGAGCAGCAGGAAGACAATCGCTCCCAGAATTGGCCCAGTCCAAGTTCCAATACCTCCGAGGATCACCATGATCAGCAGGTCCCCCGAACGAGTCCAATGCAAAAAATCGGGACTCACAAACTCCATGTGATTTGTCAACAGAGCACCGGAAAGGCCCGCCAAAGCACCTGCAATCACAAAAGCCACCAGCATGTAGGGGTAAGGCGGAACTCCAATGGCTTTCAGACGTGTTTCATTCTGCCGCAGTGCATGCAATACCATCCCAAATCGAGACATGGAAAGTCTTCGCAAAAACCATGTTGCCAGACCTAGTGCAACTAAGCTGAGCCAATACATTTGCCGATCCTCACCCAAATCAAGACCAGGGATTTTGTTTCGTCCATCCATCATCATCAGGCCGTCATCTCCGCCATATTGTTCCAAGGAAACAAAGAAGTAGAAAAGCATCTGAGCAAATGCCAGAGTGATCATGATAAAGTAGATGCCTCTAGTTCTGAGACATAGAGCACCAATTCCAAGCGCCACTATCCCAGAAACAATCATGGCGAATGGGATAGCGATGAATCCCTCCAGGGTTCCAGGCAATCCCAAAAAATTGGTTTCCTCGTATTGATGCCAAGCCAGAATGCCCACGACATAAGCACCCACTCCCACATAGGCTGAGTGACCAAAGCTGACAAGCCCCGCGAACCCAACAAGCAAATTCAGACTCATGGCTGCAAGCGCATAGATCCAGATACGTGAGGCTGTTGAAACCAGATAGGGTTCATCCAGCCAATCCGCAAACCAGGGGAAGCCAATGAGTAGAATGCCAACTCCCAGGATTAGTCTTGCCTCAAAATTCTCAGAAACCATCATCGAACCCGACCGAGGACAGGAAGAATACCTTGCGGTCGAAAGATTAAGACTAACGCCATCAGCAGGTAAACCGACATTGAAGAAAGGGCAGCACCAATGCTGTCTGCAAATTCAAGTGGAAGTATCAGCCGGAGGCCACTTGCCAAAAATGCCCTTCCGAGGGTATCGACCATGCCAATCAAGAGCGCACCAAATAAAGCACCCCGAATAGAGCCCAATCCACCAATCACGATACAAACAAAGCAAAGAATCAGGACGTTTTCTCCCATTCCTACTTCTACTGAAATCAACGGCCCTGCCAGGGCTCCTGCAAAACCTGCCAAAAGGGCTCCCAACACAAAAAGTCCTGTGTTCAGTAAAGTCAAATTTACTCCCAAGGCCTCGACCATCTCCCGGTGAGTAGTCCCTGCACGAAGAAGCATTCCTGCCCGAGTGTGCGAAATTAACAAATACAGGAAAAAAGCGAGGAGCAGACCAGTACCAATGATCAGCAGTCGATAGAGTGGGTAGAGCAGGCCGGGTAAAATTTCTACAGAGATGCTTAGTGTCTCTGGCAAACTGAGGAAGAGAGGAGCGCGCCCAAAGCAGATCGTCGTTAACTCATTCAGAAAAAGAATTAAACCAAAGGTTGCCAAAACCTGGTCCAGATGATCTCTACGGTAGAGTTGACGGATTATAACCAACTCCACGAGCCACCCCGTGAAAGCAGCAGCAGGTAAGGCCATCAACAGGCCCCACCAAAAAGAGCCTGTCCACTGCATTCCAATTGCGGTGGCGTAGGCTCCAACCATGTACAAGGAACCATGGGCAAGATTGATTACCCCCATGATCCCGAAAATCAGCGTCAACCCCGCAGATACAAGAAATAGGAATACGCCGAATTGAAGCCCATTCAGTAGCTGTTCAATCAGCAGAATCAAGAAATTACTCTGGAACCGCTAACTTCTAAAGGCCCTTAGCGGAGCCCGCATTCCTGGACATAGGCATCCTGATGGTCCGTTGCTACTTTTCGTAAAATACGGTTTTGCATCTGACCATTGTTTTTGACAACTTCACGAATGTAGAGATCGTGGATTGGATGCTGATTGGAAGCAAATCGAAAATTCCCCCGAACGGACGCAAACTTTGCGGCTTTCAATGCCTCACGGAAACCTGCCTTATCCTCCAGTACCTTTCCTCCTGTTGCTTTCAATGCGCTCGCAATCAGCTTTGCGGTATCGTAACCTTGGCTTGCATAGAGAGTCGGCTCGCGTTCAAATTTATTGCGAAAACCTAAAAGGAATTGCTGATTGGCTGCATTGTCTAAGTCATGGTTCCACTGAGAAGTGCTGATGATGCCGGAGCCAGCATCACCGATTGCGTTGAGAATTTTAATATCAGCCGAAAATCCTGAAACAACCATAGCAGAATCTTTCATCAGGCCTGCTTGTGAATACTGTTTGAGGAAGTTGATTCCCATTCCTCCGGGCAAAAACTGAAAGACCATTTCTGGCTTCGCAGCTCGGATCCGAGCGATTTCAGCAGCGTAGTCGTTCTGCCCCAGCTTGACATAAATTTCGTCAATGACCTCACCTTTGAAGAATCGTTTAAATCCAGCCAAAGCATCTTTCCCAGCCTGATAATTAGGTGCGAGCAACAGAGCTTTTTTATAGCCTAGTTCTGTAGCACCCATTCCTGCTGCCTCGTGAAGGGTATCGTTCTGCCACGACACTACAAAATAGTTCTCATGACATTCTTTCCCCGCAAAAGTCGAGGGAGCTGAGTTCGGAGAGATATAGAAAATTCCATCCTTCAAGGCCATCGGTGCCACTACTGGAGAAATATTCGAAAAAATCACACCTGTTAAAATGGATATTCGATCCCGATCCAGGAATCTCTTGACGATTTGTCTTCCATTGACTGGATTTCGTCCATCGTCTTCAACCAAGACTTCAACTGGGACTCCACCAAGTTTTCCACCTTCTTCTTCGACGGCCAGAAGAAATCCATCTCGGACATCTTGACCAAGATAACCACCACCAGTCGAGAGAGTAGTGACCATTCCAATTTTGACTGGCTCTTGAGTGAAGCCCGCATTGGCCAGACCCAAGCCCAGTACCAAAGTTCCCAAAAGGGTTTGAAGCAGTTTTTTCATTTTCATTCCTTGTTCGATAGTTACTGAAAGCTCTGTTCCCAGAGCCATGGTTTGTTCATTCTGAACGTAGCAGTTTCATAATAGCTTTTTCCACATTTGCCCATGTCGTTGAAGCTGGATCCACCAACTCAAAATGGCCAATTTCTGCAATCTCCTCAAAATCTATTGCAGTCGCCTGGGCATGCTTCCGAAGTTCGGCCACATCCTCCTGAACCATCTTTGCACGGACAATTTCGTCCTGTTCTCCAACCAAGTGAACCTGAGGTACTGTAATTGGTCCCATTTGGCAAGGTGATGCCTGTTGGTAGCGTTCAGGAAACTCCTCAGGCGTTCCACCCATCAAATCGGCACATGCACCCTGGCAAACATCCCAGGCAACTCCACGAACTAGATCAGCCACTCCTGCCAATGACAAGATTCCTTTGAGTGGCAGTGGATCTGGGAAATAGAGTTCAGAACTACTAGGCAAGTGAGATCGAGCCCCCAGCCATAAACTCAAATGTCCTCCAGCTGAATGACCGACTGCAATCACTTGTGAAAGATCCAGCGGATAAATCTTTGCCAGTAATCGCAAGTGATCTGCACCCCTTGCTACATCTTGCATCGTGAATGGCCACCCGCCCCCCTGACCAAGGCGCTGGTATTCCAGATTCCAGACAGCCATTCCCAATTGACGCAGAGTTTCTGCAACACGCCCCAGTGGTTCCAAACCAAAACGACTACGCCAACAGCCACCATGAAGCAGAATCACCACCGGATGCGGTCCGTCTCCAGAGGGCAGATAGAGATCACCAAACTGGTCAGCTTCTGTTCCGTAACTCAGGCGAAAATCAGCCTCAACAGCGGGAAATCGTCCATAATCTTCGCGTGTCAGGTGCTCGTTCATTCTCCAATAGAGAACATGTGTTCCAAGTCGTGACGAGAGTATGTTCGGAAAGCGATCAGGGTCTCTGTAGCAGTGATCCCCTGCAGTGACCCAATCTTTTCTGTGATTGTGTCCGCCACCTCCTCTGTACTTTTGACACGTACCATTGCAATCAGATCGTATCGACCTGCGACCGAAAATACTTCTGTGACTTGGTGCATGTCTACAAGTTTTTGGGCAACATCCTTGATCTGCATTCGATCCGCATTCATCAGCACTATCGCTGTAACCATTTTTAAATCTCCAATTGCATCCTGAACATTAAATAAAAATTTATGCGTCCAATCACCGATCATCCTTTTCATTGTTGAACAAGGCAAGGCTGAGAAGTCAATTAGGATACGGAGCAGAAGATTCTGATTTTTTCTCCATGCGCCGAGATGTTCCCCGAGCCCTTCCCTTCAGCGAGTCATGCGATAAATCCGCTCGGGTCGCCCCACGCCACCGTAACTCACATCTACCTCCACGCTGCCTCGGCTTACTAGGTATTCCAGATAGCGTCGAGCAGTCGTACGACTCGCTCCAACCCGCTCGGCCATTTCCTCTGAAGTAAACAACGTTGAACCCTCTTTCATTTCTTCAAGGATTTTGTCCAGAGTCACCGGATCAATTCCCTTGGGTAGTCCTGAATCCATCCTCGAGGAATCAGTAGGTTTTTCCTGATGGATAATCCGATCAATATCTGACTGATTCAGACTGTCCAGAGATTGTAGATTGGAATGGTGAGTGCGATAACGCCGGAGAGTTTGTTCAAAACGAGAAAACACGACGGGCTTTAGAATGTAATCAAAGACTCCTCCGCGCAGGGCTTCCTGAAGCAGACGGACTTCTTTGGCTGCAGTGATTGGAATGATATCCAGCGCTTGCGAACGAAGACGAATTTCCTTGAGCAACTCGATCCCGGATCCGTCAGGAAAGTAGATGTCCAGCAAAAGTAGCTGTGGCTCCATTACTTCAATCTGAAGCTTGGTATCTTCCAAAGTATTAGAGAGACCAATCACTTCAAACCCTTCGAATTTGCTGACGTAGTGCTGGTGGATCTCGGTAATCCGAGGATCGTCATCCGCAATCAGAACTCTGGTGACCATCTTCTTCGTTGACTATGGTTTTGGGGATGTATGCAGTAAAACGGGCTCCGCCCAATGAACTTTTCCCAATCGTCAAATGTCCATGAATTTGAATCAGATTTTTCTGGACGAGTCTCAGGCCAATTCCCCGTCCCATCCCTGATTTTGTGGTGAAACCCTCATCAAAAATTGTCTCCTGCTGCTCTTGGCTGATCCCTGGTCCAGAATCTTCAATTTCGAAGATCAAATCATTACCCACGTCTGTCATCGACAAGCACACTTTTTTTCTACCTTCAACCAAGGCCGATGCCTCCAGAGCATTTTCCAACAGATTTCCGATGATTGTGATGATTTTTTCACTGCGACTGGAGTGGCCGATGTTACTCATTGAGCTTTCTGGATCTATTTCCAGTTCAGTCTTGAGCTCCAAAGCCCGGTGATACTTGCCAACAATGATCGCAGAGAGAAATGGGTCATGGATTTGGTCCGAAAGCTGACGCAAAAGCGCGTTATAACCCGAGGACTCCCGACCGATCAAGTCTAGAGATTCTTGCGTTGCGCCAATCTGGATCAGTCCTGCGAGAGTATGTAATTTGTTCGAATATTCATGGGTTTGTGCCCGCAAAGCCTCAGAGTATTCTCGAATGCTCGTCAACTCTTGAACGAGGCGATCTATTTCCTGAGCTCTGCGAAAACTGGAAACAACTCCTGTCACATGGTCTTGTTCCAAAATTGGGACTCGGTTTACCACGACCTCCTCCTCTTCGATCAACATCTCCTGATCATACTCTCCTTTGCCAGTTTTAAGAACTTCGAGCATTCTCGTTTCTGGCAAGAGTTTTTCAATGGGACGTCCCAAGGCATCTTCCGGAGAGAAACCTAAAATCTGGGCTGCCTGATGATTCATCACGGTCACATCCCCTTTCTCATTGATGGCAATGATCCCCTCACGAATCGACTCCAACAATGCTGTCCGCTCTCGATAAAGACCCGCAATCTCATAAGGCTCCAAACCAAAAATTGAACGCTTGACCTCACGTGCAATGAACCAGGTTCCCAGTGCTCCAACAGCGAATAACCCTAGAATCCAGAAAAGAAGTCTCTGCTGATAAGGCTGGATTACATCCTGGACGGTTTCGATGAGGTAGCCCACAGAAACAACTCCAAGGATTTCTCCTTCAGCTGAGAAAATGGGCACTTTACCACGGAGAGAAGGCCCAAGAGTGCCAACGGCAATCGAAACATAAGACTGCCCTTGTACCAACGCTCTCTCATTATCTCCGCCAACCATGTACTTACCAATGCGCTCGGGTACAGGGTGACTGTAGCGTTTGCCTTCATAATCACCAACCACAACAAAGCTTGCCCCTGTTGCCTCCCGGACACTTTCAGCATATCTCTGGATCCCATCCGACTCTAGTTGAATAAGTCCCTGAGAGACTATGGGCGAAAGAGAGACCGAACGGGAAACATTTAGTGCCACCCGACCAATATATTCATTGAGGATTCCTGTGACAATTTGATTACCGATGAACCCCGTCGTACAAACCAAGAGGACCAACAAACCCATCATCAACAACAACATCCTTTTTCCAAGTGAGCGAGGCATCCATTTTTGAAATCCGGAATAATTCGGGGTCGGACTAGGTAGCATCAGTTCCTCTGCTTGTTTGTGAACTTTATGAACAATATGCACGAAACAGAATCAAAATTTTTTAAACCCAGAAGATTGACCTCAAGGGAGGTTCAACATATTTCTTTGCTGCGAAAGTGCAAAGGAGTTTATCCTGAAGCATTCATCAGGTCGAAGTGACAATTCCGCCAATTGACGGAATCCAAGGACTTGCGACATCAGGAACGGAGGTAACTTCGTTTTCAACTCATGTTTTTACGAAAATTAGGAGGGATGGCATGCGAAAATCAATGCAATCAATATTGGGAATCCTGACTGGAACTGCTATTGCGGCAACCACGATGCTCGGGGTTGCGATGGCTAAACCTGGCAACACCGAATGTATCGCACCAGCTGGTGCTGGTGGTGGCTGGGATTTCACCTGTCGTGTACCAGCTGCACAGGTAATGGGTGACATGGGCCTGATTGACGGCACAATGGCGGTAACCAACATGTCAGGTGCTGGCGGTGGGAAAGCCTATGCTCATGTTGTCACAAAGCGAGGTGATGATGAGAATCTGATTGTTGCAGCTAGTATGGCTACCGCAGCTCGCCTGGGACAGAATGTTTATTCTGGTTTCAAGGCATCTGATGTTCGCTGGGTTGGAGCCTTAGGAGCCGACTACGGAGCAATTGCTGTTCACAAAGACTCTGAATTTAAGACTCTGGGTGATCTGGTTACTGCAATGCGGGACAATCCTCGTCGAACCGCAATTGTTGGTGGTAGCTCTGCAGGTGGATGGGACCACTTGAAGGTTCTGATTGTGGCTGACAAAGCCGGTATCTCTGATCTGAAAGCGATCAATTACATCTCCTTTGACAACGGTGGAACTGCGATGTTGGAAATCCTTTCCAAGCGAGCCGATGCTTTCACCGGTGATATCTCCGAGTTGGTAGAATACGAAAAGCAGGGCAATATTCGCATCCTAGCCATCCTCGCTCCTGATCGAATTCCCGCTGTTCCTTCAGCAAAAACAGCCAAGGAGCAAGGTTATGATGTCATTGGAGCTAACTGGAGAGGTTTCTACGTACCCAAAAACATCTCAGATGCTCGATATAACGAGTGGGTGGATATTGTCACAAAAGTTGCCAATTCAAGCCAATGGGCTGACCTGAGTGCCAAGAACGGTCTGGCTCCCTTTGCTTCCTTCGGGAAAGACTTTGAGAACTTTGTCGGTGGGCAAATTGGTAAAGTTGCTCAGATTTCCACTGATCTTGGCTTCATGAAGTAATGAAGTCTTGGGGAGAGGGGGGAGCCGACAGACTATCGGCCCTGATCATATTGGGATTTGGCTTGGCTTACGGATACGCGGGCAAATTCATCCAAGTGGGATTCTATAATGGGGACATTGGTCCTCATCATTGGATCTACATGGTTGCCTCTGTAATGGTTTTGCTTGGTTTTGGATTAGTTCTTAGACCAACAAAACACGAATTTGAAGCTGAAGTCTGGGAGGATTGGCGAAAGCGACTTCCTCTTGTGGGTGTGATCATCATTTATTCAGTGTTCCTACCCTACACCGGGTTTCTTGGGGCAATGATTGCGATGATGATTGTTGTTGCCAAACTTTTCGGAGCAAATTGGAAGCAAGCCGTCCTCTGCTCGGTCATCCTCTCTCTCCTCTGCCTACTACTCTTTGACCACTTACTGGGGATTTCCCTCGGTCGTGGCCTCTGGCTGAAATAGAGCTAGGAGGAAACATCGAATCCATTCAACTACTTTTTGAGGGCTTCGCCACGGCCCTCACATTTCAAAATATCCTGTTTGTTTTATTGGGAGTTTTCCTTGGAACCGTGATTGGCATGTTGCCAGGAATTGGACCCGTCAACGCCATTGCTGTCCTTTTTCCCATCGTTTACACGTTAGAAGTTCCCGCAGCTACGGTGATGATCCTTTTCGCAGGCATTTACTATGGTTCACAATATGGGAACTCCATCTCCAGTATTCTGCTCAATGTTCCGGGAACATCTGCAGCCGCGGTCACCACGATTGATGGCTACTCAATGGCCAAGCAAGGCTTGGGGGGGAAAGCACTTGCCATGTCAGCGATTGCCTCTTTCATTGGTGGTACTATATCAATCTTTTTTCTCACTTTATTCGCGCCAGTACTAGCCGAACTGGCAATCAACTTTGGCCCTGCTGAGTACACAGTCTTGATGGTCTTTGCTTTTATTGCTCTGTCAAGTTTCAGCCAAGGAAGCCTGCTGAAAGCGATTATTTCGGCGTTTTTGGGGCTAGCAATTGCGGCGATTGGCATTGATTCCACTACCGGCGCTAGTCGATTGACCTTCGGAATGATGGAACTTTACGACGGAATCGACTTCATCGTGGTTGTGATTGGATTTTTTGCTGTCAGTGAAATTCTGATCATGCTCGGACAAAAGGACAGCGATCAATCAAAGATGCAGCCGCTGACAAGCCTTTGGATCACCTTCAAGGAAATCACAGGTTCTCTGGCAACCTCATTGAGGAGCTGTTTTTCAGGATTTTTGATCGGGGTCTTACCAGGAGCAGGAGGAACCATCGCTAGCTTCATTGCCTATGCAACTGAGAAGAAAATCCTGCGGCCTAATCAATTCGGAAGTGGGGATATTCGTGGAGTGGCTGCTCCAGAATCTGCTAACAATTCAGCCTCGGTTGGTTCTTTCATCCCCCTGCTTATTTTGGGAGTCCCTGGAAGCGAAACAACCGCAGTGATGCTCGGTGGATTGATCAGTTTTGGCATCAAACCAGGCCCACTATTACTGGAAACCAGCCCGGATGTATTTTGGGGACTGGCAGCGTCCATGTTCATTGGCAATCTCTTTCTGATCATTCTGAACCTTCCCCTTGTCGGCCTCTTCGCTAAAATTCTTCAGACACCTCGATGGATTTTAATGCCCCTGATCACCATGCTTTGTGTGGTCGGTGCATACACCATCAATGGTAGTGAATTCGACGTTTTATTGATTCTGATCTTTGGACTGATCGGCTATTTTCTTCGTCGAGCAGATTTTCCCCTAGCTCCCTTGATTCTGGGGGTTGTCTTGGGAGATCTGATCGAAACCAACTTCCGCAGGGCCATGATCTACAGTGGGGGTGATGTAATCATCTTCTTTGAATCCAGTATTTGCTTAACTCTCTGGATCCTTGCAGCGGTGAGCCTGTTCGCACCAACCCTGATCAACTCCATTCAAAAAAAGGTTCACTCCTAGTGAACTTAGTTCTCTTCAAATGGCTGAGTCAGAAACGGAGGATGGCCTTAGTGGCGGCCTCCGTTGGTTCAGTTGCCTTCCTGTTCTTGGGAATTCCCCTACCACTTCTACTTGGCCCGATGGCGGGGTGCCTGATCGCAGCGCTCTGTCGACAACCTATGGAGGATATGGGAGTGTTCAGCATTTTCATGCGTACCTTCCTTGGAGTTGCGATCGGATCTTCCATCACACCTGAAGTGCTGCATGAATTCCCTCGGTACCTGCAGTCTATTTTCTTCATCCCATTCTTCGTACTTATAATTGGACTCGTAGGATATCCGCTCTTTCGTCGAGTATTTCATTATGACAAGGCCACCGCATACTACGCTTCTATGCCGGGGGGCTTGTCAGACATGCTGATTTTTGGTCAGGAAGCAGGGGGTAATCCAAGAGCACTTTCCTTGATTCACGCCACGCGCGTGATGGGAATCATTTGGGTAGCACCGACTTTGATGGCGATGATTTGGCAGATAGATTTACACAAACCACCCGGGGTTCCTCTCCAGTCTGTTCCTGTTTTAGAGCTTCTGCTGATGCCAATTTGTGGGTTGTTGGGCTGGAAAATAGCGGAGCGCTTTCGGCTTTTTGGAGCATCCATCCTTGGTCCAATGATCCTGACAGCAATCGTCTCATTATCAGGCCTGATTCATACCCGGCCACCAGCAGAAATCCTGTGGTGTGCACAGTTTTTCATTGGAATTTCGGTAGGAGTTCATTACTCAGGGATTACCCTGGCAGAATTGCGGAGAGATATATTTGCTGGAGTCGTCTACAGCCTGATCTTGGCCACTATCAGCGGCTGTTTTATCATTACGATCATCAACCTAGGAATCGCATCAGAATTAAATGCTCTCTTGGCTTTTCTGGCAGGGGGACAAGCAGAAATGATGATGATCGCGGTTATTACAGGAGCAGATTTAACCTACGTACTGACGCACCATTTGACTCGCCTGGTATTGGTGGTGTTGGGGGCACCCATCGTTCACCGGCTTTTGTCATGAAGAAGCAATCAGGTGCCGCTAATGCTCATCTTACTAATACGGAAGGGAGGAGTTAGGATCGGGTTTCTTGTATCAACTTCGCAGCCAATTAGATCAAGATTTTGCAACATCTGTTGAAAGGTGCTGGCAATGGTGAATTCACTGACGGGTTCCGCCAACTTTCCATCACGAATCCAAAGTCCCTGAGCGCCTCGGGAATAATCCCCTGTAGTAACGTTTACTCCCTGTCCACTCATAGAGGTCAAATACAGACCATCATCCACGCTACTGATCAACTCTTCTTCTGTGTATTTTCCGGGTTCCAGAACGAGATTAGAAATGCCTCCTGCATGGCCGGTGGATTCCATCTTTAATTTGTTTCCGGCATAAGTGGAGAGCATGTAATTTACCAGCTTACCGTCTTCAATCAATGTCAACGGCTTAGCGATGACCCCCTCACTGTCGAAATAACGACTTCCTAACATTCCTGAAAGCAGTGGTTGATCCGATAATTGGATTTGTGGATTAGCAACCAACTCGCCTAGCTTATCCATCAGAAAAGACTGTTTCCTGAAAACATGATCCCCCATCATCGCTGAGCTGCAACTTGCTAAAAAGCTACGGGCCATCTCTGCACTAAAAACAACAGGCACTTCGCAGGTGGATGGTTTGATCGCTCCCAACTTGCGAAGCGTCCGATGACATGCTTTTTCTGCGATTGCTTCAAGGGGTTCTAATTTCTCCCAGAATCTTGCGCTGCTGAACCAGCCATCGGTTTGCTTTCTTCCGGTATTCAGTCCTGAAGTGGCTTTATCTTCAGTAACTACAGAAATGCCAACACTGTAGAGCGTTTTAGAATAACCGTCCAAGAACCCATTGGAATCAGCATGTACAGTGTGAGAAACAAGGTCCGAATAGTAGGCCTGTTCAGAGCGTAAGCTAGACTCCAAAGCAAGAGTCTTCTCCTCTAACTCAATCGCCATCGCTACTTTTTGCTCAGACTGATGAACCGGAAAATCAGGATCTGAAAATTCCAAGGTGACTTCGGCACGCCCCTGTAGTTTTGGATCAGGGAGACTATAGAAAGGATCCTTACCCATGAATGGCAAAGACTGCATGGCTGAACGCATCAATGGTCGAAGAGTTTCCAACCGGAGGTCGTTTGAAGAAATTGTTGAGCGTTGCTGGTCTTGGCAAAGTGTCACGTACATCCCAGCAGAGCCCGATTCCTTCAAAGATTCGATTTTTCCATCACGAACTTCCACCTGAAAGGAAACTGCATTGACAAGTGAAGTTGAGACCTGGTCCGCCCCCAGTTTCTTTCCGTATTCGACAATATCTGATGCCAACTGCTTGTACTGATCAATCACATTCCTCCTACAGTCATTTCTGAGATCAATACGGTTGGCAAGCCCACACCGACCGGTACACTCTGACCATCTTTCCCGCAGGTCCAAATCCCTTCACTGAACGCAAAATCATTCCCCACCAGACTAACCCGTGACATAGCATCTGGCCCATTACCAATCAATGTCAGATTCTTAATGGGTTTGGTGAGTTTCCCCTTTTCGACCAGATAAGCCACCGTCGGCACGAAGACAAAGTCCCCATTGGAAATGTCCACTTGCCCTCCACTGAAGGAAACACAGTAAATTCCCTCATCCACTGCCTCAAGAATCTCTTCAGGATCCGTTTCGCCATTGGCTAGATAGGTGGTCGTCATTCTTGGCATGGGGTAATGCGCATATGATTCTCTTCGACCATTGCCTGTGGGCTCCAGATCATAGTGCGCAGCACTGATCCGGTCGTGCATATAGCCCCGTAAAATTCCGTTTTCAATTAACAGATTTTGGCTTGGTAAAAATCCTTCATCATCGCAATTCAAGGCTCCCCGGTCATGATCTATCGTACCCGTGTCATAAATAGTACAAAGCGGGGACGCTACCTGTTCACCAATTCGCCCACTGTAGGCTGAAGATCCCTTCCGATTGAAATCTGCCTCAAGTGGGTGACCAACCGCCTCATGCAACAAAATCCCAGATTGTGCTGGGCCAAGAATAACTGGCATTGAACCTGATGGAGCTTGTTCTGCTCCCAGCAGAAGAATTGCTTCTGCTGCTGCCTTTTTGCCGATTTGATTGGGATGATCCTCCGCTTCCAAAAAAGGCAGGCCGACTCTTCCCCCAACACCAGCAGAACCTGTCTGAACATTTTTTTCTTCTTGAGCAACACAATGCACATTCATTCGGAACATCGGCCGGACGTCACTCACAAAACGTCCATCAGAGGTCACGATTCTTACAATATCTACAGTATCCACCATTGAAACAGTGACTCGCTTGATTCGTGGATCGAAGTCATGGGCTGCTCGCTCTGCAGCTTGGATTTTTGTGATTTTGTCTGCCAGGGGAAGATCGGTTGCCGTCCGCGTTACTGGATAATGATTCGAAGGTTTTAGCCTGTTAAATTTGTAGCCTTCGTGTTCTTTGACTGTAGCTGAGGTGGCAATTGAGGCAGCAGTTCGGGCCGCTCGTTGCATTGCCTCCAAGCTAAGATCTTCACTGTAAGCATAACCTGTTTGATCTCCTTTCAGGACCCTCACACCGACTCCTTTGGAGATGGAAATTGAGGAGTTTTTGATGATACTCTCCTCCATTACCACCGAGGTCCGGTAAGCGTATTCAAAGTACAGATCTGCATAGTCACCGCCTCGGGAAAGTGCGGCTTGCAGTACCTTGCGCATGTGGGAATCAGTCACCCCCATTTGGCCTTCAAACAGGGCCTTGGCCATTTGTTCAGGGGTTCCCGTTGGAAGTTGCAGTACCGTTTCCTGCTCTTCAAGGAGCGCTTCTTCTTGATTCATTAATATTCCTGTAGTTGACAGGCTGCTGGGGGAATCTATATTGGCTAGAGCCCACGGCAAGTCGATAAGGTCAAAAAATGTTGTTCCTGAAACAAAAGACTTCGCAACTCAAAGTGACACGAACTGGTATCTTTCATGAAAGAGTGGCGAAAATCAGACCATCTCTTCTTATCTTAACCTTGGCAACTCTGGTCATGTGGCTAGGTCCTCTACCCATTGCAAATGCAGGAGATGATCAATTACGTTACCAACGATTTATGGCCGAGCAAAACCGCTATGGCAAGCCAAGACCGCGAACCGGAGATCGAGAATCTGGCTACGCTGCCGAACATATGATCCGAAATAATCTCTGGTTTGTCGATGAATTAAAGTCTCCCCCCTACCGAGGAGCACGTGATCCCAACCTCTATCAACGGCACTTTCTTACTAGTCAGACTGTCAACAAAATGGTGCCAATTCCAAAGATTCGTCAAAGCGAGGCCGAAATCAACTCTGCTTACAAAGCTGCTGAAATGACAAGAAAATTCAATCGTTTTTCCCGTACCCCGCAGGATATACAAGGTTTTCGACAAGCTCGCCGCAACTATTTGAATCGTCAACGCTGAAGTAATCAAACTCCCCTGCTCCGCAATCGGTTAATCCTTTGACATTTTAGAGGAGTCCGATAACTATTTCAGTCTTCTCCCACAAATAAATCAATCGATCTTCGATGCAGAGCACCCATCTATCGCCCTCCACTCTTCTCTACGAAGGAAAAGCCAAGCAGCTATTTTTGACAAACGACCCTCAAGTTCTGTGGGTTCATTACAAAGATGACGCAACAGCTTTTAACGGACAGAAATTCGACAGACTTCTTGGCAAGGGTGTTTTAAACAATTTGATCAGTGCCCAAATTTTCAATGACCTCGCTGACTTTGGTATCCCCAGCCATTTCATCAATAGGGTTTCTGATACTGAACAATTGGTCAGTCGTGTAGAAATCATTCCATTGGAGGTAGTAGTCAGGAACGTGGTAGCTGGCTCTCTCGCGAAGAGAATTGGTTGGGCAGAAGGACGTCGCTTACAGGAGCCAATCGTTGAATTTTACTACAAGAATGACGACCTTGGAGATCCCCTGCTAACCGAAAATCACATTGAACTGCTGGAGTTGGCCACAACCCATGAAATCACGGACTTGAGAGAACAGGCCCTAAAAATTAATGATTTCCTAACCAAACGGTTCGACAAGGTTGATCTACAACTTATTGATTTTAAGCTCGAATTTGGTCGTCAATCTAACGGGTCTTTGATTCTCGCTGATGAGATTTCTCCAGACACTTGCCGACTTTGGGACAGAAAAACCAATGAAAAAATGGATAAAGACCGTTTTCGTCGTAACCTTGGGGGTTTAGTGGAAGCGTATCAAGAGGTCTGGAACCGATTAGACAAGGGCAAAGATGCTTAAGGGAGTCATCACGGTGATGTTACAACCCAACGTTTTAGACGTTCAGGGCCAGGCAGTCCAAGGTGCCTTGAAGCATTTGGGTTTCGAGTCGGTGGAGCAGGTTCGTATCGGCCGACAAATTGAAATGATCTTGCCCACAGAAGACCATGAGATGGCACGCACCCAACTAAAAGAAATGGCGGAGAAGCTGTTAGCCAATCCAGTGATTGAAGATTTCCAGATTCATATTAAGGAAGCTTGATGCACTGTGCCGTTCTCGTTTTTCCCGGTTCCAATTGTGATGTTGATCTCTACAAGGCGATTCTACAAATAAAGGGAGCAACTGCAGAATACGTCTGGCACACGGACACAGATTTGGACCGCTTCGATGTGCTCTTGATACCCGGGGGATTTACCTATGGTGATTACCTGAGACCTGGTGCTTTGGCTGGTGTCTCTCCAGTGATTGCCTCTGTGAAAAAAGCCGCCAATTCAGGAAAATTGGTTCTTGGGATTTGTAATGGATTCCAAATCTTGATTGAAGCAGGCTTGCTTCCCGGTGCTTTACTACCGAATCAGAGTTTGCAGTTCATCTGTGATCTCGTCCCCGTAAAAGTAGTTCAGTCCAGATCCCCCTTTACCTCTAGCTATGAACGTGGCGACCTTCTGAGACTTCCAATCGCGCATGGTTCAGGAAATTATTATTGTGACGAAGCCACTCATCAGGAACTGGAGTCAAACGGTCAAATCGCATTCTCCTTTCCACCAGAAAACAATCCCAATGGTTCTGTCGCTGGAATCACCGGTTTGTTGAATGAACAACGGAATGTCTTAGGAATGATGCCGCACCCGGAAAGAGCTGTGAAGCAGTGGCTTGGCAGTACGGATGGACTTGGACTTTTTCAATCCATGCTTGAATATCACACAGCCTGACTCAATGCCTCAGGAACCCTCCCCTCAGCAAATCGCAGATCAAAAAATCTATCGTCAAATGGGATTGATCCCAAGTGAGTACAACCGCATTGTAGAACTATTGGGCCGCCAGCCAAACTATACAGAAACTGGCATCTTCGCCGTCATGTGGTCT
>WTIF01000085.1 GCA_011522845.1 Deltaproteobacteria bacterium | reverse complement strand
CTATGATCGCTCAGGCCAACCAAGTTCCACGAACCGTTCTAGGATTGATTGAAAACTCATCTTTCTAAGCTGACTCCATAGGAGCCTGATAACCTTCAGGCTCCGGTCTCTTCCCTCATCATTCCTCACTTCCTCTTCAATCTTCGTTTCTCAGTAGAGAAAAATAGTCCCAGAAATAGAAGACGCTACTCTGTCTGTGTTTCTAAATTTCTAAAGATTTCATTTGATTCGACAAAGGCGGGATCTGGGATCGACCTAGCCAATCCCAGTTGCGTAGGGTAGTGAAAGCAGAAGCCTTCAACAGTAGCGGACTTCGCTGAAGCGGGAACGAAGTTGGACTACTTCATTGGTCACAGATTTTTGTTTAGCAATCACTGCCGTCATCAATTCTGCTAACTCTCCCATTTGTTCGGGTCCCATGCCGCAACGAGTCATTTCCTGTACACCGATTCGAAGGCCGGAAGGATTGCGAGGGTCCTGATCCCCCGGGAGCATGTTGTAATTGCAGATAATGTTGCTTTCAGCTAGTCGTCGAGCAATCTCCTTCCCTGGTCCAAACGAAGAAACGTTGATGGCAATCTGGTGGCTCTGCGTAAATCCAAACTCTTTCGCCTCCACTGGAACGCCAGCCATATCTAGCGCACTTCCCAAAGCTTGTGCGTTTCGAATAATATCGGCCGCATAGTTTTTCCCATGTACCTTCATTTCTCGAATTGTCAGGGCTAGTCCGGGGATCGTATGAAGGTGATGATTACTCGAAGATCCTGGCATCACTCCGCGATCCACGCTGCTCCACCATTTCAATTCCTCCGGTGTAGTCATGTTACCAAGGATGACTCCTCGTTGTGGTCCCGGAAAGGTCTTGTGTGTACTTGCTGTGATCAGATGTGCGCCTTCGGCAAATGGCTGCTGGAACTGTCCTCCCAGAATCAGTCCCAAAACATGAGCCGCGTCGTAAAGTACGGGAATTCCGTGGGCTCGACAGACTTCTGCCACTTGACTGACTGGTTCTGGAAAGAGGAACATACTCTTGCCAAGAATCACTAACTGTGGCCGCTTTTGCTCAACCAGATCCACACAGGCAGGTGCATCTAAGTGGTATCCATCCGATGTTGTCGGCCAGAAAGCCATGTTGATCGAATTTTCTTTCTGTAAAGCCAGCACCTGTCCGCGAACCTGAATTCGCCGGCCAAAGACCCCAATCGGATTGTGGCTGATGTGGCCTCCCACATCAATGGAGTTACAGAGAACCGTATCGCCACCTCGTAACAATGCCAGTGCAACAGCTGTGTTGGCCTGGTTACCGCTGATGGGCCGAACATCTGCCTGCTGACATCCTGCCAGTTCAATCATCTCCCTGGTTGCCAGAGCCTCTACCTGATCAATGAAACGAGTTCCCTCATAATAGCGCTGATCAGCTTCTGGGGTGTTGGGGTGTCCTTCTGCGTAGCGACACATGAAGTCGTTGCCTTCGATTTGTTGAACAGCGGGGGACTGAACATTCTCGCTAGCAATGAGATTGATACATTCCTGACGACGCCAGCGCTGCTGGTTTTGCACAATATCCAGGATGTCTTTTGTTACGACACTCATCAGATTTCTCCGCAGGGAATTTGGAAAGAGCGGCAGGGGGGAGGCAGGAAAGCAGGGCGCTTGCGGAACCAAGCACCCTGCTTAGGATCAATCGTCTTCGTCGCGCAGCTTTTCGGCACGTTCCTTCATCACTTTCTCTTGAATGAAGGATGGACAAGATGTGTACTTCTCAAACTCCATTGAATACTGTGCTTTGCCAGCAGTCATTGAACGGAGTTCTGTCGCATAACCAAACATTTCACTCAGTGGCACTCCAGCAAGAATGACCGTTTCCTCTCCTTGCACTTCTGAGCCGTAGATGACGCCACGTCTTGAACTCAAATCTCCGATCACAGAGCCTTGGTAGTCACTCGGTGTCTCTACTTCGACCTTCATGATCGGTTCTAGGAGAATGGGCTGAGCCTTGTTGACCGCTTGCTTCATCGCTTGTCGTGAGGCGAGACGATAGGCTAGGTCACTAGAGTCCACATCGTGGTACTTGCCATCAGTCAGGGTGACTTTGATGTTCACCATGGGGAAGGCTGCGAGTGGGCCCTTGATCATCACATCCTGAAAGCCCTTTTCGCAAGCAGGGATGTGTTCTGCGGGAATGGCACCACCGAAGATGCTGTTGATGAATTCGAAGGGCTCTTCGCTATTGTCTGGAAGAGGCTCAATCTTTCCGCTAACACCGGCATACTGACCAGAACCACCAGTCTGCTTTTTGTGCAGGTAGTCGAAGTCAGCTGCAGCCGTGATTGCTTCACGGTAGTTGACTTGGGGGGCTCCCACGATAACGTCAGCATTGTATTCGCGCTTCATCCGCTCAATGTAGATATCGAGGTGAAGCTCACCCATTCCAGAAATAATGGTTTCGCCAGATTCTTCGTCTGAAGAAACTCGGAAGGTTGGATCTTCACGCATGAAGCGAGAAAGTGCCTTACTCATTCGCATGTGCGCATCGTTATCCTTACCCTTGACCGCCAGTGAAATCACTGGATCCGGGACAAAAATGGATTCACAAGCGACTCGTGTATCTCCACCACAGAAGGTGTCTCCTGAGGCACATTCTACACCCACCATCGCAACAATATCTCCAGCCTCGGCAACGTCAATGTTCTCACGATCGTTGGAGTGCATACGCACCATCCGGCCCACTCGGAGTTTTCTTCCAGTACGCGAGTTGACAACCTGATCACCCTTGCGCAGACGACCCTGATAAATCCGGGTGTACGTCAATTGACCAAACTGCTCTTCTGTCAGTTTGAATGCCATGGCGACAAGGTCATTATCTGGATCGCATTTCAACTCCACTTTCTCCTGCTCCTCATCACCCCCTTTGACGACGGTAGCCACATTGGCCGAAGCCTCCAGTGGAGATGGTAAGTAGGTGTTGACGGCGTCCAATAGTTTCTGCACACCTCGATTTTTGAAGGCTGAACCCAGATAGACTGGAACAAATTCAAGGCTGTTTACTCCCTTCTTGATCGCTGCATGAATTGCTTCTTCCGTGATCTCTTTTTCTTCCAACAGGTCTTCCATCATCTGCTCATCAAACATCGAGACTGCTTCCAGCATTTCCTGACGCTTCTCTTGAGCGTCATCAACCATGTCCGCAGGGATCTCCTCCTCACGGACAGTCTCGCCGTTGTCTCCATCAAAGAAGTAGGCCTTCATGGTCACCAGGTCCACCACGCCGTCATGATTCTCTTCCAGACCAATGGGAAGTTGCATGGCAACCGCGTTCAAACCAAGGACATCGCGAATCCCTTGGATCCCTCTCCAAGGATTTGCACCCATCCGGTCCAACTTGTTGATGAAGGCTAGTCTGGGTACTTTATAGCGCTTCATCTGTCGGTCGACTGTGATGGATTGCGATTGCACTCCAGAGACTCCACACAGCACAAGAATAGCGCCATCCAGGACACGCAATGAACGTTCTACTTCTACGGTGAAGTCCACGTGCCCAGGAGTGTCGATGATGTTGATCTTCTTGTCTTGCCACTGCACTGTGGTGGCTGCAGAGGTGATAGTGATTCCTTTTTCGCGTTCGAGGTCCATGTGGTCCATCGTAGCGCCGGCACCACCACCGCGGACTTCCTCGATTTTATGAATTCGCCCAGCATAGAAAAGAATACGCTCTGTCAGAGTCGTCTTCCCGCTGTCGATGTGTGCCGAGATACCGATATTACGTGTATTCTGTAGAATTTTCTGAGATGCCGCATCCATAACAGTTATACTGGCTCGCGTGAAGTATGGGATTGGGCCATGACAGTTTTCCAACTTGGCTGGTCAACAAATCGGGGGAAACACCAAGTATCGGCAGAGGGGAGAGACCGTGGTTGCAGCAGGTTGCTTCAGCGTCTGGCAGGGTCACTGATGCCCACTATGCTTAAGGGAAGTGTCACGTGGCTTGGAAAAATAACAATCCACCAAATTAACCAAACTATCTGCTGCAAGCAAGCTTTTTGTCATTAGGAAGTCAAGACCTGCGCTTCAGTCCAAAAACCAATAAAATCGTAATCAGTAAGCTACCTGCTTCAAAACCAAGCAATTGAAGAGTAAAAGTATCATCTGGATGATCTAACAGAATTCCGGCAATACGTCCTGCAGTGATGCCACCATAACAGGAAAGCAGTAGCCAAAGCCCAATTCCCGACCAGTTTGCCCGAAAACCCGTGACTACTAGAAATATTCCCAAGGCGATTTCCAAGCCTCCGTAAACAGCCCGCAATTCAGCTAACCCCGCTGGGCTTTGGGGTGCCAGGCCAATCGCACTAGCCAGGGTTGTGGGTTCAATCAGAAACCAAACTCCCAGGCCAAAAAAAGTAACACCTTGTAGTAGTAAAAATCCTTGGGCCAGCTTGGTCAGCATAGGTGAACTCATTGGAGGGTGTCGCGCCGTAGGTCTTCGCTGAGTGACTCCCGTAATTCGGAAGCAGGTAACTTTTGCAACTCCTCTTGGAAATCATTTAGAAATCCGGCATAGAGTAGTCCCAGTTGTCCTTCCAAGCGTTGCTTCGAGCGTTCATAGGCACGTTGAAACCTTGGCAGCACCTTTGTGCGTTGTTGACGAAATTGGTCAGCAATTTCTTCCAATTCCTCAGGATCCAACAAACGCTCTTTGGCCTCAGGGACTTGCTGCAAGGAGTTCCACTCTTCTTGCTCAAGTTCGCGCCGTTGTTCCTCTAGTCGCTCTTCCCAGTCCTGTAACTTGCGCACAAGAACTTGTAGTTCCATTGGTTCGATAGATTCAGTAATTATAGCTAAGAGCCGCAATCAATAGGCTGAGGGTTACCAGAAGTAACAGTGTGGCGTATCGA
>WTIF01000383.1 GCA_011522845.1 Deltaproteobacteria bacterium | reverse complement strand
CACCTGAATTCAATACCGGTGTTATGTACTGAGAGAAATCACCGGCACCCAATGGAGTACGTACTGCCTGAACAGTTTGCCATCCCAAAGCTTCGGTAGCATTCTTGATCGATTCTTCTTGTGTCCAACCCCAGTTATAATCTGCTGTAAGATGGTATGCTCTTCGATCAGACCCCATCTCATCCTTCAACACTGGTGCGAGCGCTTGACCAGACATGAATGCATTGAAAAAGTGGCGAAAACCGTAACGGCGCTTGTCTTTGCCAGTTGTGTCGTTGGAGTGAGTCAACCCGGCCATGAAGACGATGCCCATTTCTTGAGCTAATGCTTGCACTGCCACTGCAACACCTGAGGAAGATCCCCCGGTGAACATAATCACACCATCTTTCTCGATCAAGCGCTTGGCGGAGGCACGAGCAGCATCAGACTTTGTTTGGGTATCACCTGTTGCGTACTCTACTTTCTTACCCAGGACACCATTGCCCTTGAGCATTGATGGCTTCATTGTGTTGAGCATGCCACCATCACCCTCACCGTTCAGATGTTTTACCGCCAACTGATAAGCTCTTAACTCATCCGCGCCTTCATCTGCATATGGGCCTGTTTGAGGTACGTTGAAACCAAATTTTACCACAGAACTGCTTCCAGGGTTATTTCTGAAATTTCCTTGCGCCCAGCCTTCTTTGATCCAGATTTGTGGAAAACTTGCAGCAAGAGCAGCTACTGTCCCCCCCTTGATAACGGATCGACGTGAAAGATTTTGGGTCAGCAATGATTTGTTCTTGGACATATCTGTCTCCGTAGTTCTATTGACGATTACTGCGCATCATGACTTCGTAGCGAGATGATGAGTACAGTTCGGAAAAACTAATTCCTGACTTGTACTTCCTGGAAATCTCCATTTTTCCCTAATTTTGTCAGGTTCCTAAAAGATTCAGACTATTCAAATATTCGAAAAAATAAAAATACTCAACCATCTTTTCTCATAAATGTGTCTGACAACAATATTTCAGTATTTCTGAATCGTAAGAAATTTCAACCTTGAGAAAAAATTCAACTGTCCTGATTGAAAAATTTTCCAGGACAACGGAACAATTTCTTAATCAAAACCGAACAAATCACATTTACACTATTTTTTGTAGAAAATTTTTGAGTGATAGTTGAGTTCAATGATTACTCAGCTAATTGACTAAACACTTTTGACCGTAGGCTGTAATTTCTTACGCCTCATTTGATAGTTTCCGTTTTTATGAAAGATGCGGCGTGTTCGTAAAGTACAATGGCTGGTGATTAATTGAAACTGGACATTCCTAAGTTGTAATCATTATTGAGCATTCAATGGAAGATTTACAAATTCTGATTGTTGAAGACGAGGAAGACATCCTAGATGTTCTGAAATATAATCTACACAAAGCAGGTTATCGCACTTTGGAGGCACCAAATGGTGAAACTGCGCGGAACCTCATTCGGGAGGCTAGTCCAGATTTGGTGCTTTTAGACCTAATGCTACCTGGAATTAATGGCTTGGACCTTTGCAGAATATTTAAAAAGGACGAGGCGACCAGAAATATTCCAATTGTGATGCTGACTGCAAAAAGTAGTGAAGCCGATATTGTTGCAGGCTTGGAGATGGGTGCTGAGGATTATGTAGTAAAGCCTTTCAGCCCCCGGGTACTTTTAGCTCGTATTCAGACTGTCCTTCGCAGAAATCCCGCATCTGTCCCAGAGCCTAGCTCATCATTGATTTTTGGTTCTCTTGAGATCCATCCAGGAAGACACCTTGTTTCGATTGATGGCCAGCAAATCCCTTTGACTCCCACTGAGTTCAGGATTCTCCACTTCCTAGCTAGACATCCTGGCTGGGTCTACACTCGTGATCAGATGATCGATGCGACTCACGGTGAAAATTATTTTGTCACAGACCGGGCCATTGATGTCCAGATTGTTGGTTTGCGAAAGAAGTTGGGGGAATCTGGAAACCTTATCGAGACTGTCAGGGGAATAGGCTATCGTTTCCAAGGCCAAGATTGAGATGCCCGCCAATTCGCTCCTGCAAAAATTCCTTGCCCCCTTTGTCATTCTTCTTTCTGTAGGTCTTCTGGGCTTCAGTTGGTGGATTGAATATTCTTTAGAAAAATATGTGGAGCAGACTGTTAAAGAAGATTTAATTGGCCGATTTGAACTATTGGCCATTCAACCTCAACTATTGGAGGAATTCGTTGAAAGTGGCTCCTCATCTGAGGTTCTTCAAGCATTTGTAAAAAAAACTCGTGTTCATATTTCTATACTAGATCCCAAAACTGGCTTTTTATTGAGTGACTCCTCCAGCCTTAACCCTCCAAAGGGGGACCGTTCCAGCCTTCCAGAAATCGAAGCAGCCATAAATAATCAACCAGAAGTAACAAAGAGGTTTAATCCGGCTTTCAATAAGACGGCTTTGTGGTTTGCTCGCAGAGTACCGAACAAACTTGGGAATGATTTGATTCTTCGGGTTTCATTAGAACTTCCGAGCAAAACTCCCCCAGCTGAAGGACTTTTCTTCAAGATTTTGCTGGCAATGTTGTTGCTGATGACTGCAACGATGATTACCAGCTTATTGATCGCTAACGGTTACCGAAAATCATTGAATGAATTAAGAAGAGGTACCGCACGCTTTGCTAAAGGAGAACTCAGAAAAAAACTGAATGTTCCAGATGATTCAGAAATTGGAGAACTCAGCCACCATCTCAATGAAATGGCAGCATTGCTTAACCAACGTTTTGAAAACTTGGAAAATCAGCGTGCTGAACGGGAGACCATTCTTTCGAGCATGGAAGAAGGCTTTATGGCCGTTGATAAATATCACCAGTTCTTAAGAATCAACAGAGCTGCTGCTCAAATATTTCGGTTGGATCCAGAAAAAGTCGTTGGCCAAGATCTGCAGCTCGTGGTCAGAAACTTTCAACTCAGCCACTCCGTTCATGAGGCACTGACATCTCAACAACCTCTTGAAAAGGATTTTCAATTAATTGACAGCCAGGAGAACCTCAAAGATTTTCAGGTTCGAATCACTCCTCTTCGGAAGTCCACAGGCGATCAAATTGGCGCTCTGATTGTGCTGAATGACATCACCCGCATAAAGTTAGTTGAAACCATCCGTAAGGATTTCGTAGCTAACGTGTCCCATGAACTGAAGACACCAATCACATCCATCAAAGGTGCGGCTGAAACCCTGATTGATGGTGCAATCGAACAAAGAGAGATAGCTGATCGGTTCCTGAGAATTATTGCTCGCCATTCAGATCGAATGGACAGTTTGATCAGCGATCTGCTCCTTCTTTCTCAACTGGAGTATCAAGATGAAGGAGGATTAAAAGATGCAATGGGAGCGCTACATTCTGTGATTCTTAATTCAGTTGGGATCTGCGAATTGAAAGCTCAAGAAAAAGATATCAGCTTGGTGTGGGAATGTTCTGAAAAGATTGTGATGAGGATGAATGCTCCACTTTTAGAACAGGCGCTTGTCAACTTGATTGATAACGCTATCAAGTACAGCCCGGAAAAGCGCCAGGTTGAAATCCGAGCAACCATTGAGACAAGTGAGGTAATCATCGAAATCCAGGATCAAGGCTCTGGCATTGATACTCGGCATCTGGATCGAATTTTTGAAAGATTCTATCGTGTAGATGCAGCTCGAAGCAGAAAATTAGGAGGAACCGGGCTTGGATTGGCAATCGTCAAACACATTGTTCAGTCTCATGGAGGAACCGTAAGCGTCGAAAGCCATCTGAATGCGGGCAGTAAATTCACGCTAAAATTTCCGGCCCCTATCTCTGAGAAAATGGAACTTGATGAGGAAAGAAAAGTGCCTGAAACATTTTCATAATTCAGCGAGCACTTCTCAATAGAGCCAAAAGGCGATCCAGTTCTTCTGCAGAAAAGTAACTGAGCCTGATTTCTCCCTGGTAGGGCGGCTTGTGATCGATCCGCATTTTTGTGCCGAGGTGACGCTGCAATTCCGCTTCAATAGAACGCAATTCTGTATTTAGATCATGATCGATTCCAATCTTCTCTGAGGGCTGGAGAACTCTACTTTCTTGCACCTCCAAAATAAGCTTAACCTGTTTCTCCGTTTCACGAACAGACCAGTTATTTAGCAATAATCTTCCTCGTAACCTCAGTTGCTCTGATTGTTCTGAAAGGCTAAGAAGTGCTCGAGCGTGCCCAGCACTCAAGCGACCCATTTCCAAATCCTGTTGAATTGCTTTTGGTAAAGCAAGCAAGCGAACCATATTCGCAATCGTGGACCGGTCTTTGCCAAGCTTCCCAGCCAACTCCTCCTGAGTTAGTCCATGAAGCTGCATCAGTTCATGGTAACATTGACCCTCTTCAATTGGGGTTAGGTCTTCTCTCTGAATATTTTCGAGGAGAGCAACCTCAAGGGCTTCGTTGTCTCCCAACTTTTTGATAATGACTGGTGCTTGAGACTCTCCTGCCAATTGCAGTGCTCTCCAACGCCTCTCACCAGCTACCAGTTCGAAGCATCCTTCTAAGATTGGATGATTTCTCACGATCAGGGGTTGTAGGATTCCCTGTTGTTTTATGGATTGACTGAGTTCTTGGAGAGCTTTGGGATCAAAATATCGGCGAGGTTGATGAGGATTGGGCTTGATGCGATCAATCGGCAGAAAACGCTGTGAACTTTGCTCACTCATTTTGAAGGTTTCTCAAGATGAACAAAATATTCAGTATTTTGACTCTTTTTGCCCTGAATACTTGACTCGCAACTACCAAGCATGCGGAATCCCAGCATGATTGCAGCCTCAATGATTTCATTCATTACTCTGGAATGAACAGCTTCTTCTTTGACTCTTCCCCCCTTGCCAACCTCCTTTCGACCAGCTTCAAATTGAGGTTTGACA
>WTIF01000397.1 GCA_011522845.1 Deltaproteobacteria bacterium | reverse complement strand
GCTCAGCGACTACCTAATTTGCCTGCAGGATGATGGAGGCGTTGATTTTTTTGCAGATTATGCACAGTGGCAGCTGCACCAGAGAGGAAAATCTACAGGAACTGAAACCCAGAAAAAAAATCAACAAGTTGATAAAAAGATTAGTTACGAAGACAGAAAAGAATGGCAAAGAATTGAAGGAAAAATCCAAAAAGCTGAGAGTGAGGTGGCCCGGATTGGAGCCCGATTACACGACCCAGAGAACCTAAACGATTTGGCAAAACTACAGGAAATTTCTGATCAGTTGGTTGCTGCAGAAGGCAGAGTTCAGCAGCTTTATGATCGATGGGCTGAGCTGGAGGAGCTATTTGCTTAGAGCGATATTTTATTCAGGATGGTTTAAATTGTTCAAACTACCTCATAATCCGATTGCACTAATCCTGAAGCAAAACTCCTGGTATGGAGGTGTTTTAGGATGATTTCTGGAAGCGTATTTCCAAATAGCGGTTTGCCAGTACCTAAAATGATGGGAATGCGTGTTAGAGTAAGTTGTTTTACAAAACCACACTCTAGAAACGATCTTGCTGCTTCTCCTCCATCCAAGTAGATACGCTGCCACCCTAATCCCGCCCAATAATCCAAAAGCTCGTGCGGAGACAGTTTTGGTGTCAGTTCCGCCAAACTAGATACGGCAGCTGGAAGAGATGTCAAAGTCCGACTCAATACCTGAACAGGTTTCCCTGTATAAGGCCACTTCTGAAAGCTGAGAACTTTCTCAAAGCTCTTTCGGCCCATGACCAAGCAATCCATACGCTTGAAAAATTCTCCAAAGCCATAATCCTCATTAGGATCATCGGAATTAAATTTCTCCAGCCAATCGATCTCTCCATTATTTCGAGCAATGAAACCATCTAGGCTGATTGCCAAGAAGATGTAGATTTCCACTTCTGATCTTTTTTCTGTGTCCATTGAGCCAGCCATGTTGTCGGAACTAGAAACCCAGTTACAAGATGTGATGTTACGAGATCAGTTTCGATTTCGTCGACAGTTTGCACAATTGAAGAGAGCGGAACGTCAGCAAAGACTCAATGAAGATGAGCTTCTGAAACTTGCGATCCGGATTGAACGATCAATTGCACTCCGTGCTAACAGATCGAGTCTTCATAGAATTCCTGAATATAACTCCAGTCTCCCCATTCTTGATCATCGAAAGGAGATCATAAGTACAATCCAAAAGCACCCTGTTTTGATTGTAGCTGGTGAGACAGGATCAGGTAAAACGACCCAATTACCGAAGATGTGCCTTGAAGCAGGCTATGGCATAGCTGGAAAAATTGGCTGTACTCAACCTCGTAGAGTTGCTGCAATTTCCATTGCCCAACAAATTGCTCGAGAACTGCAGTGTAACCTTGGTGAAGAAGTTGGTTACAAAATCCGCTTCTCCGATAAAACTAGCCCAAACACACTTATTCAGCTTTTGACAGATGGAACATTATTAGCCGAAACACAGTCTGATCGGTTTCTGGAGAACTATGAGGTATTGATCATCGATGAAGCACATGAGCGCTCCCTCAATATTGATTTTTTACTTGGTTACATACGGAGGTTACAGCCGAAACGCAGCAATTTAAAGCTCATTATAACATCCGCAAGTATTGATACGGGCAGGTTTGCAGAGGCCTTCTCAGGCGCACCAATTATCGAGGTGTCAGGCAGAAGTTATCCAGTTGAAATAGATTATCGCCCGATTGACCCCGAAGTTGAGAATCAAGGAGATTATACAGTTGAAGATGCCATGGTGGATACGATCAGGGAATTGTTAGAGACGACCTATGATGGAGATATCTTAGCTTTTCTCGCAGGAGAAGGGGAGATTCGTGAGGTTTGTCAAAGAGTTGGACAGGAAAATTCCACGGCTCTCATTCTTCCACTTTATGGTCGCTTGACCCAAGCAGAACAGCATAGGATTTTTCAGAACACCAACCAACGCAAAGTGATTGTCTCAACAAATCTTGCGGAAACATCACTGACGATTCCTGGAATTCGTTATGTGATTGATTCTGGGTTGGCACGTACCAGCCGATACAGCCCGAAAAATCGAGTGCAACGACTTCCAGTAGAGCCAATTGCCCAGAGTTCTGCACTTCAGAGAGCTGGACGAGCGGGTCGAGTCGCTCCGGGCGTATGCATTCGGCTCTATTCAGAAGAATCTTTGCAGAACCGGCGAGAATATGTAGAGCCAGAAATTCTACGTTCCAATCTTGCTGGTGTGATTTTGCAAATGCTCTATTTGCGACTCGGTAATATCCGGGAATTCCCTTTCATTGATCCACCGGGCAGTCACGCAATTCGAGAGGGTGAAAAACTACTTCGTGAATTAGGTGCCGTCACTGATAACATGCAGCTTACACCACTGGGCAAAGAAATGGCTGCTCTTCCTATTGAACCTCAAACAGCCCGAATGCTATTGCAGGCCCATCAAGAGTCCGTTCTCAGTGAAATGCTGGTGATTGCAGCTGGTTTGTCAATTCAGGATCCAAGAGAGTTTCCAACTGAGGAAAAAGAAAAAGCTCGCCAGATGCACAGTAGTTTTGTCAGCAGAGAGTCAGATTACATAACTCTGTTAAGTATTTGGCGGGCTTATCAGGCGCGGTGGAATGAACTGAAGACAGAAAACAAGATGCGAAAGTTTTGTCGACAGCACTTTCTCTCATTTGTGCGAATGCGGGAGTGGAGAGACATCCACCAACAACTCAGTTCTATTTTAAAGGACTCTGGAAAGTATCCCCTAAAATCGCTGCGAGCCTTGCCAGTTATTGAAGCAAGGCCTGAAGAGCCTGAAGAGAGGGAAGTTCCAAATTTTAGACTAAATCGTCCTACCAAAGATGAACCTAAGGCCAAGTCAATTTTTGAGGTCGGAATAGACTATGATGCCATCCATCGAGCGCTTCTTTCTGGTTATCTAAATTGCATCGCTAGGCAGAAAGACAAACAGCAATATATCTCCATTGGAGGAAAGGAACTCTGGGTCTTTCCAGGTTCTGGAGTATATAAACGCTCTGGAAAGTGGATTTTAGCTGGTGAGCAAGTTGAGACTTCACGCCTTTACTCAAGAAAGGTTGCTAACATCAAGGTTGATTGGCTAGAACAAATAGGAGGTAAGCTTTGTAAGCGGCATTACTCAGAGGCACATTTTGATCCTGAAACAGGGATTGTTCAGGCTTGGGAAAGAGTGACTTTGTACGGTTTAACAATCGTTGAAAAACGTAGAGTAAGTTACGGTCGAGTGAATCCAGCCGAGGCTACAGCAATCTTTGTAAGGGAAGCGCTAATTGATGGAGGGTTGCGTCAATACTATCCGTTTTTCAAGCACAACAAGGGACTTCGTGAACTAGTTTTGAGTAAAGGAGCAAAGCTTCGTAGAGATTTTCGAGAAGAGGTAGACGCTATGCTCGAAGCTTTCTATCAGGAAAAAGTTCACAATGTTGCGTCCTTCCATGACTTGAATCGCCTTCTGAAAACAAAAAGAAAATCAGGTCAGGGAGATTTCCTCTTTCTTGAGGAGAGTGATATTACACCCTCAACACTCAAACCTCCTTCTAGCGAGCTATATCCAGACTTTTGGGAAGTTGGCGATCTAAAGATGCCCTTGCGCTATGTTTTTGCACCAACAAAGGAACCTGATGGTGTAACTTTACAGTTGCAAGATGCTTCGATTCCTCACCTGCATGATTACGCATTGGAGTGGTTGGTCCCCGGAATTTGGGCTGAGAAAATCCAATTTTTCTTGAGAGCTTTGCCCAAGTCTATCAGGAAGAGCTTTGTTCCACTTCCCGAAACATCAGCAAAGTTAGCGTCTGAACTGAAACCATGTGATGAAAGTTTCTTGGTGAGCTTGTGTCGGCTCATTGAGCGACGTTATCAGATTAAATTGAAACCTTCTCAATGGGGGGATGTAGAGCTACCTTCTCATCTTCAAATGAGAGTGGAAGTCAGAAATGCTAATCAGAAAATTGTCTCAGCTGGGCGAAATATCGAAGAGCTTATATCAAAGCGTAAAAATGAGCTCCGCGAACGAGGGAATAACAAAGAATTTAGGGAAGATTTAAGATCTTGGAAGGACGCATTGAAATTCTGGGAACTGGATAATCTACAGAATTGGACGTTTGAGCGTTTACCTCAACGTATCGAACTTGAGGTGAATCACGGTATTCCACTATACGCCTATCCGGGTCTGCTGATTCAAGAAGATGGTAGTATTTTAAGAACCTTATTTCACACTAGAGATGAAGCTCAGCGCAAAACACAACCTGCGATGAAAAAGTTGATGGCATTGGCTGTGGGGCCAGAGTTGGTTTGGCTGGAGCAGGAGCTTTGGAAATTGGAAGAACTAAGAGATGAGTACAGGCCTTTTGGAACCTTGGGACAACTCAAGCAGGGATCCAAACAAGCTCTGCTGGATTACTTGTTTGAGTTTGAGTGGTTAGAATCTGAAGAAGAATTTCTGGCGAAGCTCAAATTAGCAAAGCATCGGCTGCCAAAATTATTGTCACGTTACATCGAACAGTTGCGATTGCTTTTGCAGGCAGAACAAAAGACTCGGGCCACTATTCGCCAGTACAGTAAAAGCACAAATGATATTAATTTTTTGCAGGATCATTTGCAAAATCTAGTACCCTCCAATTTTGTTGCAAAACTACCGTACTTGCGTTGGGCTCATGTGCAAAGATACTTGAAAGGAATCAGAGTTCGCGCAGAACGTCTGGATCACAATCCTGTCAAAGATGAAGAGAAAAACTTACAGTTGCAGCCTTGGCTAAAGGTCTATCAAGAATTGGAACTCTTGGAGTTGAATTGGAATCAACGCAAGAATCTAGATGAGTTCTTCTGGCTATTGGAGGAGTATCGAGTCTCTCTATTCGCACCAGAATTAAAGACCTCAATGCCCATTTCAGTCAAGAGACTAACTCGCTTCCTAGAAGAACATTTCCCCGAAGCCTCGCTTGTTGTTGCCTGATCAAACAACAATGTTCACCAACTTGCGGTTAGGTTGCATGACAACCACCACCCGCTTTGGTGTCTTGCCATTCAGATGAGATAGTACCTTTTCATTGCTCAATGCCATTTCTTTCAGAGCCTCTTCGTTAATGTCTACCGCCACTACCATAGCGTCTCTTTTTTTTCCGTTAACCATCAATGGCACTTCAATAGTGTCTTCCAAGCACTTCTCAGGATCGAAGATGGGCCAATTGTAACGGAGAACTGATTTTTGAGCTGAATGCTCTTCTGGTTCGAGAATAGACATCATTTCTTCCCCAAGATGGGGAGCGAACGGTGAGGTCAACAGGACTAGATTCTTCAAATAACTTTTTGGTAGTTTTTCTTGGCGGGCAAATTCGTTTTTACATTCAATGAGCGCTGCGATTGCAGTGTTCATCCGCAAACGTCCAACATCCTCGGTTACCTTGCGGATGGTCTTGTGCATCATTCGCTCAAGCTCTGTGGATATACTGACTTCTGCATCGGGTAGGGTGATCTCCATCAGATTCCACACTCCCGCCAAGAAACGTTGAATTCCAATAATTGATTCCTGCTTCCAGGGCTTTCCAGCATCTAGGGGCCCCAGGTACATCTCGTAACACCGGAAAGTGTCAGTAGTGTAAAGGTCACAAATTTCCTCAGGAGGGATTCCGTTTTTGTAGCGTTTCCCCATTTTTCCAGGATCAATTTCAAGCTCATTTCCGGTGGGTTTGTGGAATGCCTTAGCCTCTCCATTGATGTGTTTTACCTCCACTTCATGAATATCAACATAGGCCCCTCTGGAATCCTTGTAAGCATCTGCTGTGATCATTCCCTGGTTGAATAATTGTTGAAAGGGCTCTTTAGTTGAAACATGTCCCAGGTCATAAAGTACCTTGTGCCAGAATCTTGAATACAGAAGGTGTAGTACCGCGTGCTCGGTTCCACCCACATAAAGATCAATAGCACCGGCTGGGTTCTGTTCTGAAGAACTTCCATCCAATGTCCAATAGCGTTCGATATCAGAATCCACCATCGCATGATCGTTGCGAGCGTCCATGTAACGTAAGTAATACCAACAGGATCCAGCCCAGTTGGGCATGGAATTCATGTCTCTCTGAAAAACCTGAATGGGTAGCTGCTTACCCTCAACTTCAAGAGACCCTTCTGATGCCTGCTCTTTACTGACCAAACGGACAGATTGATTCGGTAGGATTACGCCGTGGACGTTTACCCAATCCTTTACTCGACCCAAGGGTGGTTCAGGTAGCGAATCTGGATCTTCACTGCCCTTGGGTTCAAAATTATCTAGTTCAGGTAACTGAACAGGCAGTTCATTATCTTCTAGAGGATACGGTAGGTCGTTTTCGATATCAAAAACGACTGGGAAGGGCTCTCCCCAGTATCGTTGTCGGCTGAAGAGCCAGTCGCGTAATTTATACTGCACCTGTGGGCGTCCCAATCCTTTTTCAGCGAGCCACTCTCCGACTTTCAACTTCCCAGTTTCATTGTCCAGTCCATCAATGCTCAAATTCTTATGAGCTGATTGGAAACAGGTTCCAGGCCCAGTGTAAGAAGTTTGAAATTCTGTTGGGAAGCGCCGGTACAGATCAAGTAGTTGTTCTTCAGTCCAATCTTTTGCTTCTTCTTGAAGAGTCTCTGACTTGAGCCAACTCAATGGAGGTTGAATTACAGGTATGATGGGTAACTGATATTTTTTGGCGAACAAGAAATCTCGTTCGTCGTGTCCGGGAACTCCCATCACAGCGCCTGTGCCATATTCCATCAAAACATAGTCACCAATCCAGATTGGAATTTGATCTCCACTGACTGGGTGAATTGCAAATCCGCCTGTGGGTACCCCACTCTTTTCCAGATCTTCGCCAGCAGACATGGATGTAATTCTTGCTGATTCCTTTTGGAAAGCGAGTACATTCGACTCTTGATCCTTGGCAGTTACTAGTTGAACCAGCGGATGTTCTGGTGCTAGCACGAGATATGTCACCCCAAAAAGTGTATCTGGTCTTGTTGTAAATACGGCGATACGTTCCTGCTTCCCGTTGTTCAACTGAACTGGAAATTCAATGCGGGCTCCTTGGCTTCTGCCGATCCAGGCCTTCTGCATCTCCGTCACACCATTGGGCCAGTTTACATCTTCCAGATCTTGAATTAAACGGTCCGCGTAGCAGGTGATTCGGAGGTTCCATTGGCGAAGTGGTCTCCGATAAACAGGGTAATCTCCTCGTTCACTACGGCCCTCGTTTGTTACTTCCTCGTTAGAGAGTACGGTACCCAATTGGGGACACCAATTGACGGGCGACTCTTCAACGTAAGCGAGTCTTGCTTTGTCGATGGCACTTCTCAGTTCATCCTCTTTCGCTAGTCGACCCTCAGGTAGATATACGGCCGGTTGTGGGGTGCCATCACCATCAAGTAGCCACTCACCAGCTAGGAGCTTTTCTTTTAGCTCAGCAATTGGCCTAGCCTTACCTTGAGACATGTAACCATCAGGTCCCTGCCAACTTACAGTAGGATCATAGTAGGAATGGTAGATTTGAAGAAAGATCCATTGCGTCCACCTGAAGTAATCTGGATCTGTTGTTGAGAATCGCCTTGTTGGATCATGGCTCAGCCCCAGCATCTTTAGTTGCTGCAGCATATTTCGAATATTGTTGTCTGTAGTGATCCTGGGATGCTGGCCGGTCTGGATTGCATACTGTTCGGCGGGAAGTCCAAAGGAATCAAACCCCATTGAATACAGGACATTGTAGCCACGCATTCTCATGAATCGACTAAGAATGTCAGTTGCAATGTAACCAAGTGGGTGCCCTACATGTAGTCCAATTCCACTAGGATAAGGAAACATGTCTAGGACGACAAATTTTGGCTTCTGCTTGTCAAATCCTTCTTCGCTTGGATTGGGGGTCTTGAAAATATTTTGAGTATCCCAATGTTGACGCCATTTGGGCTCAAATTCCTTGGAGGCGTCCCGATAAGTTTTCATGAATGTTTTGCTCCAGAACCTTGACGGTAATTTCGAGGAGGGATGGAAAGTAATGCTTAGGGAAGGGTAGACGGGTCGATCAAGACCCGTCTGTCAATCAGCGCTTAGACGGCAGCAGCTTCTTGCTGGAGAGGAGTCATCAGACTTATCGAGGATGATCTTGCTTCCAGTCGATTAAGTGCATGTACGAAGGCGAGTGCACTTGCCAGAATGATGTCTGTGTGAGCTCCACGTCCTGTAACTTGCTGTCCTTCATGTTCAACAGTTACACTAACTTCCCCTTGGGCGTCAGTGCCCCCTGTGATTGCTTTCACAACGTAGGAAGTTAGAGTACAGTTTTGTTCGGTAATCTGCTTGATCGTGTTCAATGCAGCATCTACAGGGCCATCACCAAACCCTGCTTTGCGAACAACATCGTTCCCTACTCTCATTGTTATCGTTGCTGTAGGCACAGAAGTCGTTCCCGAGGTGACAGTCAAATGCTGCAGTTCGAAACGATTATTTTGTTTGCGAACGTTATTGGTGATCAGCGATTCAATGTCTTCATCAAAGACCTGTCTCTTCACATCAGCAAGCTGTTTGAACTCCTTGAAGATGTGATTTAGTTCTACATCATTCAGTTCGAAGCCAAGTGACTTCACACGCTCACTCAATGCATGCCGTCCAGAATGCTTTCCAAGAACAAGTTGACTTTGCCTTATACCTACTGATTGTGGAGTCATAATCTCGTAGGTCAAAGCATTCTTCAGCACCCCATGTTGATGAATTCCAGCCTCGTGTGCAAAGGCATTTGCCCCAACAATTGCCTTGTTGGGTTGAACTGCAACCCCCGTGATTTGAGTCAGTAGGCGACTTGTAGGGTAAAGCTGCTCAGTGACTATATTTGTTTGGAGGTCAAAGTACTGCTGACGGGTGTTCATTGCCATCACAATCTCTTCCATCGCAGCGTTACCAGCTCTCTCACCGATACCGTTGATCGTGCATTCGATCTGCCGAGCTCCAGCTCTCACGGCAGCGAGTGAATTAGCTACACCCATTCCCAAATCATTGTGGCAATGAACTGAGAAAACTACCTGATCTGCTTGATACACCTCATTTCTCAGAAGTTTTATCAAATCATACATTTCATCAGGTGTTGTATAACCTACAGTGTCAGGCACATTGAGGGTATTTGCTCCGGCTCGCACGACAGCAGAGAAAAGCTTGACCAAGAATTCTGGTTCACTTCTGGTTGCATCCTCTGCACTGAATTCGACGTAATCTGTGTGCTTGCGTGCAAACTCAACGGCTTCAATCGAGCGCTTGAGCACTTCATCCTCATCCATCTGCAACTTGTATTTCATATGCAGTTGGCTGGAAGCGATGAAAGTGTGAATTCCCCAGTTTTCAGACTCCTTTAGAGCATCAACTGCTCGCTCAATATCTGAGAGACTGGCTCTGCAAAGTGAAACCACCTTCGCTCGACTAATTTGTTGTCCAATTTGCTTAACGCTTTCAAAATCCCCGGGGGACGATGCTGCGAAACCTGCTTCAATCACATCTACTCCTAGTCGATCGAGTTGCCGAGCCAGTAGTAGCTTTTCTTTCGCGGACATGGAACAACCAGGGGACTGCTCGCCATCGCGAAGCGTAGTATCAAAAATGCGGATCGTTTCCATAAAGCTCTCCTCGACAGGAATCGATGGAACTCTGCACCATTACAGGTTCCAATGAGTAGTTGTGTTGCGCTCCAATTCATTGCGAAATTAAGATTGCAACTAAAATTATAAATTTAGCACTTGCGAAAGAAGATTCAAGCATCATCAGGTCTCAGATGCAACTAAAGGCAAGCCTAAAGCAGATGTCCTTGCTTGCGTCGTGCCGAGTCTGCCAGTATCTTAGCAAATTCTTTGCAAGCGAAAAGTTAAGATGTTCCGAATAAAGAAGACCCTTTGTGTTCCCTATTTGCTCAACTCACGTGTGGCTAACTCCGGATGAAATCAGTCTCTAACAAAATCAACTTCCCTGAACTTGAATCTCGAATTCTTGAATTTTGGAGAAAAGAAAACATCTTCCGCAAATCAGTAGAGGAACGACCGGCTGATAACGAATTCATATTTTATGATGGACCTCCTTTTGCGACTGGTCTGCCACACTATGGCCATTTGTTAGCAGGAACAATCAAGGATGTGATTCCTCGCTACAAAACCATGCAGGGCTATCGAGTAGAGAGACGTTTTGGATGGGATTGCCATGGGTTGCCAGTTGAGTACGAGATTGAGCAGACCTTGGGCTTGAAGGGACGTCCAGATATTGAAGAATTTGGAGTTGGGAACTTTAACGAGGAATGCCGCAAGATTGTACTCCGCTATGCAAGTGAATGGCGAGAAACTGTAGAGAGAATGGCGCGTTGGATCGACTTTGACAATGACTACAAGACAATGGATCTGACATTCATGGAGTCGGTTTGGTGGGTCTTTGACCAACTCTGGAAGAAGGGACTCATCTATGAGGGCGTCAAAGTGATGCCCTATTCATGGAGAGTCTCTACCCCGCTTTCAAACTTCGAAGCAAATTTGAACTACAAGGACACCCAAGATCCATCGGTTACAGTCAAATTTGCCCTAACATCAGAACCAAACACCTCCATCCTCGCCTGGACAACCACTCCTTGGACTTTGCCTTCCAATCTTGCGCTCTGTGCAGGTCCGAACTTGAACTATGTCTGTTTGCAGCCCCACGGCAGTGAAGAAAAGTATTGGATCTGTGAAGGGCGTCTTTCGGCATACTTTGAAGAAGGCAGCTATCAAATTATTAAGCGGTGTGATGGGAAGGAGTTGGAAGGTCTAGCATATGAACCAATATTCCGATTTGCTGATGGGAGAGTTGATCTTTCCAAGGCACGACGTGTTTTATTGGATGAGTATGTCAGCGATGAAAGTGGTACAGGAATTGTGCATCAGGCTCCTGCTTTCGGTGAGGATGATTTAAGGATCTGTCAGCGTGAAGGCATTCCTGTTTTTGATCCTGTGGATACAGAGGGAAATTTCTGTAATTACATGGATTTTATCGCAGGAATGAATATCAAGGAGGCTGATAAAACCATTATTCGTCAACTAAAAGAACAAGGCTCACTATTCCGGCAGGACACGATTCAGCATAGCTATCCATTCTGCTGGAGAACAGACACTCCACTGATTTACAAAGCCATCTCAACATGGTTTGTCAACGTCGAGGCAATCAAAGACCGAATGGTTTCTCACAATCAAACTGTTCATTGGGTGCCAACACACATTCGTGATGGACGCTTTGGCAAATGGTTGGAAAATGCCAGAGATTGGGCGATAAGTCGTAACCGATATTGGGGCACACCGTTACCCATTTGGCGGAGTGAGGACGGGGATATTTTATGTTTTGGAAACGTCGCTGATCTGGAGGAGGCTGTTGGTCAAAAAATTACGGATCTGCACAAGCATTTTTTAGATGACCTATTGATCCACAAGAATGGGAAAACCTATCGACGCATTCCTGAAGTGCTGGATTGTTGGTTTGAGTCAGGCGCAATGCCCTACGCACAACAGCACTATCCTTTTGAAAACAAGGAACTATTCGAAGAAAATTTTCCAGCAAATTTCATCTGTGAAGGTCTAGATCAAACACGCGGATGGTTCTATACCCTGGTGGTTCACGCCGCGGCCTTGTTCGATGCTCCCGCATTTCGTAACTGTATTGTAAACGGGCTGATTTTAGCGGAAGACGGCAAGAAGATGAGCAAACGCCTCAAAAATTATCCTGATCCAGTTGAGATGCTGGATCGATATGGGGCTGACGCAATCAGACTATACATGCTCAACTCTGTAGCAGTTCAAGGGGAATCTCTACGATTTTCTGAGCAAGGCTTAGTTGAAGTAACTCGATCAGTGCTCTTGCCTCTTTGGAATTCGCTGTCCTTCCTTTCAACCTATGCAGAAATAGATGGTTGGGAACCGACTGAAGCAAATCTAGCTGTAGAAAAAACGAATCCGTTGGATCGTTGGATTATGAGTCGTTTGCAAGGACTCATTGCGGAGGTTCACTCTGCAATGGATCTTTATGAATTGAACAAAGCCTCTGCTCCGTTTGTTCACTTTATTGACCTATTAACGAACTGGTATTTGAGGCGCAGTCGACGTCGCTTTTGGAAGGATGGTAGGGGGCAAGACAAGATGTCTGCCTATGCTACATTGTTCTTGGTGCTGAGAGATCTATCGAAAATTATCGCTAGCTTCGTTCCTTATGTTGCAGAAGGAATCTATGAGTCACTTCGCAGGGAAGAGGATCCAATAAGCGTGCATTTGGACTACTTTCCGGCAGTAGATGAAAATTCAAGGGATTCAGAGTTGGAAGCAAGAATGGATCTTGTGCTTGCCGCAGTTAACATGGGCCGTGCTCTTCGATCCAAGCATCAGTTGAAAATCCGTCAACCGCTACAAAGATTATTTTTGATAACACGTGATCCAGAGGCACAGAGAATCTTGAATGAACTGGACGCACTGCTGTTGGATGAATTAAACATCAAGGAATTGGTCCTCACCGAAAATGAGGAGGATCTAGTTGGGTTGAGCGCACAGGCAAATTTTAGAGTTTTAGGGAAACGTTTGGGCAAGCGTATGAAGGAGGTTGCTGATCAAATCAAGACGCTTGACTTGGAAAACATTCGAAGATTGCAGGATGGAGGTAGTGTTACCTTACAACATGCTGACGGAGAGGTTACGCTGACACTTGAAGATGTTCTTATTCAACGTTCACAGCGGGAAGGTCTGTTGGTAGAGTCCTCTGGTAGTGTAACCATAGCACTTGACACTCAATTAAATGAGTCCCTCATCAAAGAGGGGCTTGCGAGGGAATTTGTGAACAAAGTTCAGCACATGCGCAAGGAACAAGACCTCGCAGTCATGGACCGTATCCAAATTAGGTACAAGTCTTCAGATATTGTTGGCAAAGCGCTCAGTGCTTACCAGGATTTTGTTTGTACCGAAACCCTTTGTGAGAGACTAGTGCTTGAGGAAAATTCTGGTAGCGAGTGGGACATCAATGGTGAGATCTGTACGATTGAATTACAAAGAGTGAATCCTTCTCCTTGAGGTTACATGAAAAAGCTTTTGTTGTGCTTCTTGACTGGCTTTCTTTTGGGATGTGCGGCTGAACATGAGTCAATAGGTAAACTATCAAGTGATAGCCAAAGCAGTGCTGGAAAGTACTCTGAATCTGAAACCCAAAATGTCCTGATTTTCAATGAAAGTTCAGCGCTTGTTTCTGAGCCCGAAGGAAACTGGAATCTCAGAGTTAGTTCCTTCGAGCCGGTACAAGCCATTTATGTCGACAACATCCCAATGACACTAGCTGGTGGGTCCTATGATTTTCTCTTCGAGATACCCTACAAACTGAAGTCTGAGGAGAAAAGTTTTACAGTTGAGGTTTACACAACGGAAGGAGTGATTAAGCGCGAAGTACTATTGAAACAGAAGACCTCGTGAACTAGCTAGTTGCATCACTCAGCCGATCTCTAGTGGTGGAATTTCTTCTTCGGGGTCTGCTTCCTGTACTCTCTCAAACCATTCACTGAGCTGTTCTGCGTGATTGTCTAAACGAAATTTGCGACAGCAATCCAGCATTTGCACAAAAACTTTATGCTGCGGCAACATAATGATTGATTGCTGATATTCCTGAATTGCTGCGGACCCCTGTCGTTTTCCCTCAAGCATCATAGCTCTTTCCAAATGCTGATTGGCAACAGCCAGGCGATCTTTTTGCTTCTGTAAGGCAAGCTCTCTCTCGAACTCACGAATAGTTTTAGGATTCCCGAGCCCCTTGGCAACCTCCAAAGCTTCTTCCAAGATCTCCTCGTCCGCTTCCACGTTGATGACAAGTTGATATCCTAGTACAGACTCTTGCCAATTACTTTTGTCAGCCGCAATTCTTGCTAAGGCCAGCCACTCTTGACGGATAGTTCTCATCCCATCTAGTGCTTGTCGATTTTTTGGATCCTTTAGCAGAACTTCACGAAAGCAGCTCTGTGCTGTATTCCACTCTTTGAACTCGAGTGATAGGGCCCCCAACTGTAAAAGTTGCTCTGGCTTCGTCATATCCAGTCTCAGATCATGCAGCAACTCCCAAGCTTTGCGTCGGTTTTTTCTGATTAAAATCTTTGCTTCTTCGAACAATCCTGCGACTTCGTATTTACCCTGCGACCGCCGCAGCATCTCATAGCCTATAAAGAGATAACGTCGTGACAACTGAATATTATTGACTCGGCGATAGGCTAGCCCCAAATTGATCAGGGTGTAACGATGATTTGGCACTTTTGCCAATAAGGCAATGAGCTTCTCAACGGCAATTTTTGGTTGTTTGAGGGCTAGTGAACAAAATAAAAAGCAACGCAGGTTTGCATCAAGGGGATTTCGCTGCACAGCCCATTCAAAAACTTTGAAGGAGACAGCCTGATTTTGAGATAATAATTGATAGCCAAGCGCACAGAGCAGTTTGAAGGGTTCTTCTTTGTCTTGTGGAGATTGGGCTTCATTCCATGCTAATTTTAATTTTGAGAAAAGCTGACCAGGTTCTTTTGGGGTTTTGGGGCGCTTGGGTTCAGGTTGGTCAAATGCTTTAGGTTCAGGTTCAAGTTTGGCAGCTTCTTCTGCGGCTTCCTTTGCGGCCTCCCATGCTGCAAATTTTTCATTAAATTCAATGTCAATCAGTTGGGTTAACTCGTCCTCAAACGGAGGCAGGACAAAGCTGCTTCTAACCTCAAAGACACTGATTGAAAGCTTCGCATTGTCATCATACTGGTAACTGTGTGCTAGTGTTGCTGCAAGATTGTAGGAGGCCCATTCGTAGTCCGGATTTACCCTCAGCGCGTGTTTATAGTAGTTCTCTGCCTGTCTTGGCTGAGAGTGGCGTCGACATAAATTCCCCAGAAAATTAGCTAATTCTGGATTGTTGGGAAAGGAAACTAGTAAGCTCTGACCAAGAGATAACAGGTCCAAACCACCTGCAGCTTCTGCATCCTCAAATTGTCTCTTAACAATTGGTATCGATTGCTGGGCATTAATCTGAAGAGCTTTGTTGTACTCCACAGAGGCACGGTCATAAAATCGGCTGTCCAACAGCTGTTTGGCTTTTTTGAGATGTGCCTGATAGCTGTCATCTTTTGTGCTGCCATCTTTAAAAATCTTCTTCAAAAATTCCATAGATACCTGTGGGGTTCTTTACTCGATCAAGATTCTTTCAGTATGTTGCTTGATAAATGATAGGGCCAGTATTCAGGATCTTACTGCGTATTCAAAACAGTGGTTTGATCTCATCAATCATTTTTGAATCTCCGTTGTCCCATTCAAGTAGTGTATGGCGAGTTTTGCCTTCTTCGAATTCCAAGATCAAATATGGTGTACTCGTCGCGATAACAAAACGAAATCGACTCTTTTCTGCAGGAAGTAGGGCTCGAACTGTCCAGGATGCAGGGTAAAGATCCACTTGGAGTGCTTCCTGGGCGCCCCATGGGGCTGAATAATTTCTCTTCTTGATGGGCTCTGCAATCATTTCCAATTGGCTCAGAGATTGGGGTAGTCCTTGTTCTTCCAATTCCAAAGCCAACATCGACGCATAAATGGGGAATTTAACTTCCTTATCCTTCAATAGTTCAGGCATGAGCAATCGCATGTGCAACATGATCAATTCTAGCGGTACAGTGTCTTTCTCAAGTTTTTGCTCAAAACTTCTAATTTCCCCTGATCTATTGAGAACAGATTTTGAAGTTAACCCCTGATAAGTTGTTGAGACCTGGTAAATATCTCTCAAGTCTTCTTCTGTGTATTGTCCAATCTCACCATCGTCTGTGAAAATAAGCTGTTTGCGAGTAAAGACTTCCCCATCCGGTTTCGTGTTGGCATTTTGCTCTAGCCATTGTTTTTCCTCATTTTGGTAAATTTGAAGAAAATTACTGTAACCTGTTACCTCTTTGCGTTCTAAGTTCCAATGTTCGTAGCGTAAAGTAGATCCCTCTTGAAGCAGCGAAAGGTAGTTATTTGCCAGTAAATCCCCTGAAATTGCACTGTAAAAGATAACTGAAAAAATGATGAAACAAAATTGCTTTATCTGACAAACTGATTGACTATTCCGACAAACCATCTAATCCTTTCAAAACGATTTAATGTCCAATTTACTACTTTTTACTCGAAGTCCCAAAAAGAAAAGGGACAATCAGAGGATAACTATGGCGGTCTACGGCTACATTCGAATCAACTATCAACGCACTCAGCCCAAAGGTTTTACTCTGGAAGAGCAAGAGTCACAAATCAGACACTTTGCCGCTGCAAGAAACCTTACACTCAAGAGAATTATCCAGGATGAAGCAGAAACCAGTGCAACCTTGGATCTGTCTGGCCTTGCGGAAGTTTTGCAACTTGCTGAATCAGGCGAAATTACTACATTGATTGTTCCTCGGTTGGATCGGTTGGTGCGAGTACTTCATCTTCATCAACAGGTTTTACAGCAATTGTGTCATGAGAGTGGTGTCAATCTCATCTCGATTGAAGAAAACGTTGAGACAGCCACTGCCTGCGGGCAACGTATTCTAAACATCATCGGCATTTTGTCGAAGTGGGAATCACGCAGAATTTCCGATAGAACTCGTGAATTGATCGAGAGAAAACGTCGCATTGGTGAGCGTGTGGGCCATGCTCCCTACGGCTTTGTTTATCAGAATAAAAAATTGATCGCAGCCGAGGAGGAAGTAGAAATTGTGAAACTGATTCGTCAAAAACGAGAAATGGAGCAACTCAGCTACAGCAAAATCGCGAAATACTTGAATCAGAATCTCATTCCCGCAAAACGCGGCGGCAATTGGTATACCGAAACTGTCAAAACGGTTTGCACGAATCCTGTTTACGGAGAGCCAATCCGAATCAGAGGCCGGATGCGCCGTCCTGACTAATTGTTTTCTTCTCCCTGTTTGTAATCAAATATCCCAAAGCCAGCATAATAAGTATAATATAGATCCAGATTAGCCACACTGACTTCTCACGATACCAGGAATTGTATGTGGATAAATCAATTACCGCATCCAAATATCCCTCCTCGAAGAGTCCCATCCGTTTTGTAAGCACTTGGCCTGTGGCATCCCAGAACGAACTGTAGCCGCTATTCGTAGCAAAAACCACGGGCACACGGTTCTCAAGACTTCTCCAACGCGTAATCATTTCAAGATAGTCAGCTGCATTGGACTTTCCAAACCAAGCTAAATTTCCACTCAACACAATCAGGTTGGCACCATTCAGAACCATTTTCTGAATAATCTCTGGTGAGAATCCGTCGAAACAAATCGGCGCCGAAATCTTGACATCCCCAATTGGCATTGCTGTGAATTCCTGACCAGCCTCAAATTCTGAGATATTGGGTATCATCTCCCGTAGCCAAGCTGCCCAACTAGGAAACCAACTTGAACCTGGAATACTCTCCCCAAATGGGATTAAAAAGATTTTGTTGTAGCGTCCAGCAATCTCCCCATCAGGGTTCACCAAAACAGAAATACCAAAAAAACGATAGCTACCGTCTTCCTGCATTTCCCAGTCCACTGTACTGAGTAAAATATTTACCCGCTCTTCCATGGCAAAATTTGAGACCAATTTTCTAGCAGAAGCATCTTTATAAATTGGTGCTGGGAAGGTAGATTCTGGCCAAACCAGTAATCTTGGTAAATCTTTCTCTTGTCGATGGATTTTCGTTAGGGCCTTTCTCGAATCATCCAGCAAAGATTCGATATTTCGACTGCGTTCCGAGTAGGCTAAATCAGGATTGGAAGCAAGTTGTGCCAAGGAGAAATTGGGTTGTAAAGAGACTACCTCAATCTGTGCTGCTGACTTGACATCCTGCAACTCGAGTAAACGCCACTTGCCATAGCTTCCAGCTAGTAAATGCGCCGTTATCAATAGTATTGATGCGAACTTGACGTTGATCCAATCATCATTTTTTTGCTTTAGAAAACGCCATGCCAAGAGGAACGTAAGATTACAGCCGACACTCAATAAGCT
>WTIF01000376.1 GCA_011522845.1 Deltaproteobacteria bacterium | reverse complement strand
AGTGTGGCGGATCCGATGGATATTCAGGGATTACAGCGAACCCCTCCCTGGGAGCTGCTGCAGATTTATTGGTACGCCATGGCGGCAGCGCTGTCTTGAGCGAGACCCCTGAGGTCTATGGTGCAGAACACTTACTGACAAGCCGCGCAGTTCGATCCGAGGTTGGCGAAAAACTTCTCGAGCGAATCCGATGGTGGGAAGAATACACTGCTCGGAATGGTGGGGAAATGAACAACAATCCTTCACCTGGCAACAAAGCAGGAGGGCTGACAACCATTCTTGAGAAATCGCTGGGAGCTGTGGCCAAGGGCGGAACTTCCGACATGGTCGCAGTCTATGAATATGCTGAACGCCAAACGACTCGTGGCTTTGCTTTCATGGATTCCCCTGGTTATGACCCCGTGTCCGTGACTGGACAGGTTGCGTCAGGTTGTAATCTTGTCTGCTTCACCACAGGCCGAGGTTCTGTCTATGGTTGCAAACCAGCACCAAGTTTGAAGCTGGCGACTAATACCCCGATGTTCCAAAGAATGGAAGAAGACATGGACATCAATTGCGGGTTGATCGTAGACGGACAATCCAGTGTTCAGGAGTTAGGTGAGAAGATCTTCAACCGGCTTTTGGAAGTGGCTTCTGGCAGTCCAACCAAGAGTGAATCTCTTGGATTCGGAGACAACGAATTTTTACCATGGCAAATTGGTGCGGTGATGTAGGATCAACCACACTCATTCTAATTATTCGACACGAAATCACAGATTTTCAATGAAACGACTCCAAAACAAAAATATTCTCCTGACCGCTGCTGCCCAAGGTATTGGCCATGCGTCTTTACTACGGTTTCTTGAAGAAGGAGCCACGGTTTGGGCTACTGACATCAACCTGAAGCCCATTGAAGCCCTGAATCACTCTGAGCAACAATTGAAAGTACGCAAGCTGGATGTCTGTGATCCTGACTCAATCACAAAACTGATTGAAGAAATTGGCACAATTGACGTTCTTTTCAACTGTGCCGGTTTTGTACACAGTGGTACTATCCTAGATTGTACCGAGGATGATTGGGACATGGCTTTTGAAATCAATGTTCGCTCCATGTACCGACTAGCTAAGACTATTATTCCAAGGATGGTCGCCAACGGTGGTGGAGTCATCATCAATATGGCTTCCGTAGCTTCCAGCGTCAAAGGTGTCCCTAACCGCTTTGTTTATGGAACCTCCAAGGCAGCTGTCATCGGACTTACCAAAGCCATTGCTGCAGATTTCGTGAGTCAGGGCATACGCTGTAACGCCATTTGTCCCGGCACTGTTGAAACTCCATCACTCAATGAAAGAATGGTGGCTCAAGGGGGGGATTTGGAACAAGTCAGGTCTGCTTTTGTTGCGCGCCAACCCATGGGGCGCATCGGCACTCCCGAAGAGATCGCGAATTTGGCAGTTTATTTGGCCTCAGATGAATCCTCTTACACTACTGGTGCCGTCTTTGCGATTGACGGTGGCATGACCATTTGAAGGAGTTAACGTGAAACTAATCCGTTACGGCGAACCCAACCAAGAAAGACCGGGGCTTTTTGATAACTTTGGTAAGCTCCGAGATTTATCTCAGGTGATTCCAGATTTAACAGGCGAATACCTTCTGCCTGATTCAATACAGCGCCTGCGGGAGCTTGATGTTAATGGATTGCCCGAGGTCAATGGTAATCCACGCATTGGCCCCTGTGTGAGTCAAATTGGTAAATTCATTTGCATTGGCCTGAACTACTCTGATCATGCAGCCGAATCAGGAATGCAAGTTCCGCCAGAACCTGTGATTTTCTTCAAGGCCACCAGCGCGGTCTGCGGCCCGAACGATAACCTCATCATTCCACGCGGTTCTACCAAGACCGATTGGGAGGTGGAACTTGGCGTTGTCATCGGGAAACCTGGTAAATATCTGACAGAAGAAGATGCACTTGAGCATGTTGCAGGGTACTGCGTAATTCATGACGTCTCCGAGCGTGCATTTCAGTTGGAGAGGTCTGGACAATGGGTCAAGGGGAAGAGTTGCGATACTTTTGGGCCAATTGGTCCGTGGCTCGTAACAACAGATGAGATCTCTGACCCTCAAAATCTTGGACTTTGGCTAGAAGTGGATGGCCATCGTTATCAGGACGGTACAACAAGCACAATGGTCTATGGAGTGGCACACTTGGTTGCGTATCTCAGTCAATTTTTCACTCTAGAGCCCGGTGATGTGATTTCTACAGGGACACCACCAGGTGTTGGAATGGGGGTTAAACCAAATCCAGTCTACTTACGACCGGGACAAGAAGTTCGGCTGGGCGTCGATGGTTTGGGTGAACAACGACAAATCACAGTAGCGGATGAATAGCAACTATGGATGTCTTTGTTTCTACCTACCCTTTTGGAGCTGATGATCCGCAACCTCGAAAGTTGCTCGATGATTCGAATTTCAACGTGAGCTACAATGAATTTAGCCGCAAGCTCACTGTAGATGAATTGATTGAACGTGCCGGTAAAACAAGAGTTCTTCTCGCTGGCACAGAAAATCTGATGCCTTTTTTGGAGCAAAATCCAAATCTTGAAATGATTTCTAGAGTGGGAATTGGTCTGGATGGCGTCCCACTGAACGAATGTAGGCGTAGGGGGATTCGTGTCAGCTTCACCCCTGATGCTGTGACAATGGCCGTTGTAGAACTGACGATTGGGTTGATGCTGTCTGCGAGTCGGCATGTCGGGAATTTAGATCGCAGGCTCAGAGATGGCAAATGGAGTCGACCAAGTGGTCGGAGGCTTGAGCATTCAGTGATAGGACTTTTTGGCTTTGGCAGGATTGGAAGTCGGGTAGCTCGCATACTAACATCTTTTCAGCCCAAAGAAGTTTTAGTACACGACAGTTTAGACAAATCCGAGGAAATCCAAGCTTTGCGTAATCATGGGTTACGAATTCGGCAGGTTGAATTCGAAGAGATGCTGACAAAGTCTAATCTTCTATCGATCCATGTACCGCTTTACAAAAAAACCCGTCATCGGATTGGGCTAGAAGAACTGAAGCTGATGCCTTCGGGGTCAACCCTGGTGAATACTGCAAGGGGTGGAATCGTTGAAGAAGATGCGTTAGCTACCGCCTTACAAAACGGCATTTTAGCGAGTGCCGCTGTTGATGTTTTTGAATTGGAGCCCTACAAAGGTCCGCTGACGGAATTAGAAAATCTGATCATCACTCCTCATATTGGTTCTTGCTCATACGATTGTCGATTTCGAATGGAACTGGAATCAGCAGAAGAAGCTCTCCGACACTTACGTGGGGAGGCCCTTCAAAGAGAAGTCTCCGATCGGGAATACGAATATCAGTTGTAAAGCCTCCCACTCCTAAACCTCTTCCCCAACCCCAGTATTCCTAAAAGAGTTGCATAATAGGCGACATAGAACTGGGGTTCCCATTCTCCTTTGATCTCAAAACGCCACTCCTCCCACTGCAACCAACGAAGTAGATTCAGCCAGGCTTCGAGGCTAAACTCAATCACACCAAAAATGAACCTTTCCCCAAGCATCTCTGGAGGTGACCAGAGCCATAGGCTACTCCAGGCCAATCCTATAAGGCAGACAGGTAGAATCCAAATTGCCATCATTGGAACAAGTATCAGGTTCAACCAGAAGACCTCCAGTGAAACCCTCCCAAAAGTATTCAACAAGATTGGGAATGTCCCCAATGAAACAGAGGTTGTGATGACAAGGCTATCCACTAGCCACTTTAACCTACCATGCACTTCAAAAATTCGGGAATGACTCAATCCCACCAAGAAAGCTACGGCCACAAAGGAGAGTTGGAATGAGACTGTCAGCACCACACTCCAATCTAATACCAAAAACAATAAAGCTGTCACCCAAAGGGCAAAGAGGGCTGGCAAGCGATAGCCCAATTCACGGAATAGTAACCACAGAGTAATCATGGTTACGGCCCGTAGGGCAGGGATTGGAAATTCAAGAAGAAATACGTAGCCCCAAAGCAACAGCAAAGGGAACCATCGACTGATTGCTACAAAACTTTGATTTTCCCAAAGGCTTGGCTTCGCGGTGCCAATCAGTCTGCTGATCCCAAAAAGTCCAAAGTAGAGTAGGCCAATATGTAGTCCACTAATTGCCAGTACATGAGCCATTCCTGTTTTTCTGAAAAATTCCAAGGAAGGATGCCTGACGGACCTTTCTGCTAAGGTCAGAGGAAGGAACATCGCCAGCGTTTCATCACCAAGGTAGTAAGCAGCGCGAGTTTCCCATCGAAGACGCAATGTCGACAACGCTCTTTGCCAACCAATTTTAGGGGGACTGGCATCGCCAAGGCGTGCTGTGGAAAAATGCAAATTCCACTGAGTTCTATCCCAATTGAATTCTCGCAAAAATCCCCCCAGTTGAACTTGTCGTCCTACATACCAGTAAGGGGATCTGCCCCTCGTATTTGGCAGGGAGACAGCTAATTCGAGGAAATCATACTCATGCTGGCGATTGAGAATAGTAGCTTTACGAAGCTTAAGGTGTGAAGAGTTTGAGTCTGAAGTGAAGCTATGAATGGTGCCACGAACCCAAAAAGGTTCGCTCAAATCTGGCGGTTCTAACCAATCGGGGAGGAAAAAATTCTTGCCAATGCTGATCCAGCACAGATGTAAGAGGAGTAGTGCGGTAAGAAGGCTAAGTCCCCAGCGTTTTTGGCGAAAATTGAGCGTGAGGGCGAGACCAAGACCTGCTCCCAGCCAGAACCAAGGGGTTCCCAGCCAGGAGGTGAATTGGTTCATACTAGGTAGTGAAGACTCTGCTCGACGAGTTGTTCTGGATCAGACGCAAAACCGTCGTCATCATCCAATTCAGTTTTGGAGGGAACCCCCCTCGTTTTACGAGTTAATTGCTGTAGAACTTCCTCGCTCTTCTCAGCTTGGTGCTTTGTCCAAGAGCGAACACCACCCCCAATTTTTGCTCCGTCTAACATCACAAAGCCACCAGGGGGCACCGTAATATTGCCCGTAACTTCTGCTGTCGGATGCAAGACCAATTGTTCCTGGCAGTACAAGTCACCATCTACGCGTCCATGGATGACAGCTTGACGAACCCACACATCCGCAAAGAGTTCCCCACTTGCTTCGATCAATAGCAATCCAGAGCAATCCAGTCTGCCTTCAAAGTAACCACCAATTCGAACAGGGGTTGTACAGTTCCAGTGGCCACTTCCCTGGCTCCCCTTTGGCAGATAAACCGTCTCCACCTGTGTTACTTTCGCTGACTTACGTTTCCAAAACATCAATCCTCCAGTTTGATCAAATAATGCTCTATGGACTCCTAGCGTCCAAATTGTGCAGAAGCGCCAAGACTTGCCTCTATTTCCAGCAGGCGATTGTATTTTGCTATTCGCTCACTACGCGATGCCGAACCAGTCTTAATTTGTCCTCCTCCCATGGCTACAGAAAAATCTGCCATGAAAGTATCTTCAGTTTCGCCACTACGATGAGAGATGATGTAGTTCCAGCCCGCCTTCTGACATAGCTGTACGGTTTCAACAGTTTCGGTGACTGTTCCAATCTGGTTGAGCTTGATCAAAACCGCATTAGCCGCATTGCTCTCAATTCCCTGCTGAACAAATCTTGTGTTGGTCACGAAGAGATCATCACCAACAATCTGTACCTTCTCCCCGAGTTTTTCAGTCATCGCTGTGAAACCTGACCAATCATTTTCGTCCAGAGGATCTTCAATCGAGATAACCGGGTACTTTTCGCACATATCTTGGTAGAAGTGCAACATTTCTTCACTGGACCGCCTGCCAGTTCCAGACCAACGGAAGTCGTATTGTCCATTTTGCTTGTCACAGAATGAACTAGCTGCGGCATCGAGTGCCAGTGAGATGTCCTTACCCGGAGAATAACCAGCTGCCTGAATGGCCTCAATGATCAGATCACACGCTTCTTCGTTGCTACCTAGATTTGGTGCAAAACCTCCTTCGTCACCCACTCCTGTTGCATAATTTTTCTTCAGCAATATCTTTTTCAAGGCATGAAAGACTTCGGCCCCGGCTCGTAGAGCTTCACGAAAAGTTGAGCACCCGTTGGGCATGACCATGAATTCTTGCAAATCCACGCTGTTGTCAGCGTGTTCACCACCATTGAGGATATTCATCATGGGCAACGGCAGTCGAAATGACCCGACACCTCCAAGATATTGGTAAAGTGGCATTTGGTGTGAGATAGCAGCAGCCTTCGCAACAGCCATCGAGACCCCAAGAATAGCATTAGCACCTAGTTTTTTCTTGGTGGTTGTGCCATCCAGTTCCAACATGATTCTGTCGATCTCTGCTTGGTTATCTGGTTGTAACCCACATAATTCTGGAGCAATTCGTGTGTTTACATGGCTAATTGCCGTAAGAACCCCTTTTCCTCCATAGCGTTTCTTATCACCATCGCGTAGTTCAAGAGCTTCATTTTCACCAGTCGAAGCTCCGGAAGGAACAGAAGCGTCAGCCTGGGTCCCATCTTCCAGAAGAACAGTAGCTTTCAGGGTTGGATTCCCTCGAGAATCCAAGATTTCCATTGCTGAGACAGACAGGATGCGATTACGAAGCACAGATAATTCTCCGATGATTAGAAAGTTTTAGGAGCGAAGCGTTTGGGTTCCCCAAATTCCCAAACCACACAAGCTCAAGCTCACAAATAAATTTAGGCAAATATTCAATAACGCTGTACGCCAGGCACCAGCTTGCATCAGGAGAACAGTCTCGTAACTAAAGGTCGAAAACGTAGTAAAGGCACCCATGAAACCACTCAAAATGAGTAATCTTGCCTCGGAGTGCTTTTCCAGCAGAACGACAAAAACTCCGAACGCAGCGGAGCCCACAGCATTCACAAATATTGTTCCGTAAGGAAATTGATCTCCCAACCAAATTTGCAATTGCCGACTGATCCACCATCTGCTTAAACTTCCTAGACTACCGCCAAGTAGCAACCAGAGCCAAGGAAAATTTTGTAACAAAGCCAACGATCAGCCTTCAGTGTTCAATTTGTGCTGCAAACCCAACTTTCTTTGTTGAAATGACCTAAAAAAGCCTAATTTCATATTTCTTTTCAGTGGCTTCAATCTAAGCTGTCGTAGCAAAGTGGCAGGGATTTGTGTTGTCTCTTCTAGAATCCTATACTAGCTATTGATTTTGTCCAGTTAGTGAGTCGCTCAGACTCTTTACACCCAAAAGAAATCTTTCAAATCAAGATTTCTAATGAATTTCCTAAAATCTTTCAGGAGATGGCTATGAAAATCTTGCGTTCTTTGCTCTTACTCGCCTTGGTCTCCTTCTTGGTTGTTCCTTCAGTGCTGGCAGATAGAGTCCCAGTGGGGATGATCTATGATGTGGACGGAAAAGTTGAATACAGTAAAAATGGCAAGCGCTGGAAGCCCGTCCGTCGAAATAAGCTCATTTTTCCCGGTTCCATGGTTCGACTGAACAATGGAAGTAAGGCCAAATTCGCGAACCAAGCTACCCAAGAAACGACTAACCTACTGGCCAATTCGGAGATCAAGATTACCGATTCAGGCATGAAACTAGTTAGTGGTGAGCTAGGCTCCACAGAAGCAGCCGGTGAACTATTGGCAGGATTAGATAAAAAATTTGCTACCACCCAAAAATATACGACAGTTCGTCGCTCAGCAAACAAACCTGGGCAGGAACTGGTGGTAGACCTTGGAAATATGTCCCTCTCTGATGACTACCCCATGGTAGCTTGGGAAAGCAAAGGGGCTGAATACTCCTACCGCCTGTACGTCGGCGATACTTCTTACGATGTTCCCGCAACTTCAGAGAAAGTCGTCCTCCAAAGGATTGCCCCCTTTTCAGATAGATCAATAAAATATCGGGTTGAGGTACTCAAGGATGGAAATGTCCTGAGTGAGAGTAAAACAAGAAGACTTTCTTGGCTGAGCGGCAAGAAGTTGAAAAAATTTGAAGATGATCTGAACGCTATCAAGCAATACGACACAGATGGCTTTCTAATGGCAGGTATCCTGACAGATCATAAGTTACTGGTTCCAGCGATGCAAACCTACGAATCTTTCTTCAGCAAAAATGACGATGATGAAGATATTAATGATCTGCGTCCGTTCATCATTGAAGTGTATGCGCGTCTGAAACTGGAATCTCTGCAAGAAGAAGCAACTAAGACGTACCAGGCAAATCTTTAGGCTACAACTGCTCACCAATTTCGGGCATCTGCTCTGGGTGCCCGCCTCTCCCACCAACACGCAGAACAATTCCATGAAAAAGGCATTTCTCCGATCAGATTTTTGGATCACGATCCTCCTTTTCTTGGCTATGATTCCTGCCGAGCAATATGAGATATTTTCAGGCTTCGAAAATCAACTGCAGGGTTATCGTCATATCCTACGGCATACCGCAAATCCTGAAGCTTATGCCTTTCCTGAAAAAGATATGGTGATTGTTGACACCGACGAAGAATTTTTTAGCGAGTATGGAAGTTGGCCTCTCCAACGGAAACACATTGCTGAAATTGTCACCAACCTACAGGAATTGGGGGCCAAGGTCGTTGCGCTTGATATGCTGATGGATTTTCCAAATGGCTACGGAGAAGACCCCATATTGGCAGAAGCACTTGGAGAGAAACCAAACACGATGGTAGTTGGTCAGTTGAACCTCGTGGATGAAGAAATCCGTGGAGTGACTACGGCAACCCCTGTTCTGCAGGAGGCCACTGTTGCTGGTTATACCAATCACACATTAATAGGTAATCGGCTCTCCCGACTTCGTTTCTACGATCAGGCTGTCAATGATTTCAAGATGTGGCCCTGGGCAGTTCAAGCACTGGCCATGTACTGGAATGTTGAACCACGACTAGAGAACAACATTCTCTTCATTGGAGATAAGGAAATCCCACTGGACCACAATGGAGATCTTTGGCTTGATTACCCACTTCACAAACCGGGGGTTACTTTTCTACATGAATACGCCGGCATCACCGCCGCCATGGTCTTGAATCTTTATGAAGGCGAAATTTACGGACTGGAAGATCTGGATGAAGATGAGATCTATGAGTTGGAATATTGGGTGAAAGATAAACTCGTGCTTGTTGGAGATACGACGGAAGTTTCACACGATATTTTTTCAACCCCAGTTGGGGAAATTTATGGGATTGAAATCTTAGCCGATACGATTTGGACGATGATGAATGGTGCTCCTATTCGTCCAGCAAGTAATGAGATAGAGGCAGTTATTCTCGTCTGTATGATGTTGTTGTTCTTGTTCATTGCAAGGCTTGAAAAATTCAACAATCCTCTCTTTCTTGCGGCAATCATTGGATACCTGGGAATCTGCATCTATGCTTACGTCTATCATGGATATGTACTTTCAATGAGCTACATCATCCCAGCAATGATTCTCAGCATGATTGCGACAAACTTCTTCATGTTCATGGCCGAGAGACAGCAAAAAGCCTTCATCAAGAACGCTTTCTCTCAGTACCTCTCTCCCAGTGTGATTGATGTAATCGTCAAGGATCCTTCAAAACTCAGTTTGGGTGGTGAACGTCGTGAAATGACTGCATATTTCTCAGATGTACAGAAGTTCTCAACGATTTCAGAGAGTCTTACCCCTGAAGAACTGGTTGCATTACTGAATGAATACCTTACCGAGATGTGTAATCTCATCTCCAGTCGAGCAGGCACCATAGACAAGTTTGAAGGGGATGCGATCATTGCTTTTTGGGGGGCCCCTTTGGATCAGCCAGATCACGCCAGACTCGCCTGTTTCGCAACAATTGACATGCAAAAGCGCCTGATTGAAATGCGTAAGGACTGGCGAGAAAAAGGTAGTCCTCAACTCTTTGCACGGATGGGAATCAACAGTGGTCCAATCGTGGTCGGAAACATGGGGTCACAGCAAAGAATGGACTACACCATCATGGGCGATACGGTTAACCTAGCCGCACGTTTGGAGGGCGCAAACAAGTTCTATAAAACCTTTACGATGATTTCAGGCAACACCTACTACGGTACAGATCATTTAGAAGGAGCCGAAAATTATGTAGATGCAAGAGAATTAGACATTGTTCGTGTTGTTGGTAAGAAAGAGCCTGTTCCAGTTTTCGAGGTCCTAGACTTTAAGAATAAACTCAGCGGCCCAATGACCGATGTTCTTGAGCATTATCAAAAGGGTCTTTCATGTTACAAAGATCATGATTATCCAATCGCTATTGAGCACTTTCGCAAAGCCCTGACTTTCCTCGAAAACGATGGGCCCTGCCTGACCTACATCGAGCGTTGTGAACGCTTCATCAGTGAGCCTCCTCCTGGCGACTGGGACGGAGTTTACACCCACACCGAAAAAGGCTGAATTGTTTACAGGAATTGTTCAGGGCAAAGGAGTTGTTCTACTATTGCAGCAGTTCAATGGTGGCCTGAGGCTACGCATTCAGATGAACGAATTGAGTACCGGGTTGGAACTGGGTGCGAGTGTGGCGGTGTCTGGTGTGTGTCTTACAGTTGTGAATTTCCAGGAAGGTAAATGGGCGGAATTCGATGTAATTCAGGAAACCTTGGATCGATCAAATCTTGGAATGCTGCAAGTTGGTTCTCACACGAATATTGAGCGATCTCTGAAAATGGGGGATGAACTCGGTGGGCATCAGGTCAATGGTCACGTCGACTGTAAGGCCCGGATTCTTCAGATTGAGCAAAGCCCCGGGAATCACAAAATCTGGATAGAACTTGCACCACATTGGAACCGCTATTTAGTTCCCAAAGGCTGGATTGCAGTCGACGGCGTAAGCCTAACAGTGGTTGATGCAGAGCCAGATCGTTTTTCAGTTTGTTTGATTCCCGAAACCCTCTCCAGAACGACTCTTGGTAACGCAACCCAAACCACCCACCTCAATTTGGAGTTCGATCATCAAACTAAAGTCATCGTTGAATCAATCGAACGTCTCCTTCCAAAATTCCTAGAAAAAATTACTTGATCCCAAAACTTTTCTCTCCGTCACATCAATTTGTTATCACTTCTTAATCAAACTCTAATAATTCTTAACTAGGCTTGTTCTCATTGCTGATAAAGCATAGTGCCAGTTCGGCGAAAAACAGACCTATGTTCGTAATTGGAAAGGTCTGAAACCCAATAAGCCTAGGAGAATAATGTTCCGCAAGACCATCGCAACTCTAGCCACTGGCTTGGCAGCCCTGATGATGACTGGACTGGCCCATGCTCGGGATCAGATCCAGATCGTTGGTTCCTCGACCGTTTATCCTTTTGCAACCGTGGTAGCAGAAAAACACGGCCAACGCGGTTCCATGAAAACTCCAGTGATTGAGTCCACTGGAACAGGTGGTGGCATGAAGCTTTTCTGTGGTGGCTTAGGCCCAAGCCACCCCGATTTCACGAATGCTTCTCGTGCAATCAAAGGCAGCGAAAAAGAATTGTGTGCGAAGAATGGTGTGACCGAAATTATTGAAATCATCGTTGGTAACGACGGGATCGCTTTTGCCAACAGCGCTAAATCAAAAAAACTGAATTTCTCACCAGGCCAATTGTGGATGGCGATGGCCGAAAATGGCCCCAAGCCTAAAAATTGGAGTGAGATTGACGCTTCCTTGCCCAATGCCCCAATTAAAATCCTGGCACCCCCTCCAACCTCCGGAACCCGTGATGCTTGGGACTCCCTCATCATGGGGCCAGGGTGCAAGGAAGCCGGAATGGTTTCTGGAAAGGAATGTGATGGCTTCAGAGAAGATGGTGCTGTCGAGGAAGCTGGTGAAAATGACACATTGATTGTGAATCGATTATCCGCTGACCCAGAAGCCTTTGGCATCTTTGGTTTCAGCTTCCTTGACCAAAATCGAGACAAGATTCAAGGCTCCACAATCAATGGTATCGAAATCAGCCTCGACACTATCCAGAGCTATGACTATCCGATCGCTCGCCCCCTCTTTTTCTACGCGAAAAAAGCTCATATCGGTGTGATTCCCGGAATGCAGGAATACATGGAAGAATTTGTGAGTGACGCTGCGATTGGTGATTACGGATACCTACTGGACCGCGGGCTTGTTCCCCTTGAGAACAGCACCCAGGAGAAAGTACGGAATGATATCCGTAATTTGACTCCAATTAGCATGTAATTACTTGCTCTCCGGCAACTCCAGGGTTGCCGGTTACATTGTAAAATTATGTTCGCCTACCTCCTCGCAGCCATTCTGCTCATCAGTCTCTCAGGTTTCTACCTAGGTAAAAACCAAGCTTCAAATCTCCGCTCACAGACAAAACTACATTCACTCCCGCAATATCACGGATACTTCATCGCACTTTGGTGTGGCATTCCAACAATTTTGCTTATTCTGCTTTGGACAGCGCTAGAGCCGGTCTTATTGGGCAGCCTGATCAGGAATCATTTGGAATCACAATCTGGGGGCTTGACCCCAACAGATTATGTGATCATGACGGAAGAAGTTCGCAACCTGGCGGCGGGAGTCGCCCTAGGAACCCAAGACCCTCTTATCTTGGAGACCGCCGAGTGGATGCATTCAATCCAGCAATCAAGCCAATGGAGCATGGTCGTCGTCACGATTCTGCTCGCAATGCTGATTATGGCCTTCACTCGTTCCAGAATCGCTCCAGGATTTAAGGCTCGCCATAGCGTAGAATTACTGTTCAATGGTTTCCTTTTCATTAGTTCAACCATCGCCATCCTGACAACCATTGGAATTGTCCTTTCACTAATTTTTGAGACATTCCGCTTTTTTGAGCTGGTACCAATTACTGAATTCTTGTTTGGGCTGAAATGGTACCCTCAGATCGCAATTCGAGCAGATCAAGTTGCTGGAGAAGGTGCCTGGGGTGCTATTCCTGTTTTTAGTGGAACCCTACTAATCTCTTTCGTCGCCATGTTAGTGGCCGGTCCCATCGGGTTGATGTCCGCAATTTATTTCTCAGAATACGCTTCTCCAAAAATGCGTGGATGGACCAAACCGATTTTGGAAATTTTAGCCGGAATCCCGACTGTCGTTTATGGATTTTTTGCAGCCCTCACTTTAGCTCCTCTTGTGAGAGACGGTGGTATTGCTATTGGGCTAGATGTAGAAGCGCGTAGCGCCCTTGCAGCCGGCTTGGTGATGGGTGTGATGATCATTCCATTCATCTCCTCACTTTCTGATGATGTTATCAATGCTGTCCCACAAACTCTGAGAGATGGCTCTTATGCGATGGGAGCTACTAAGTCCGAAACCATTCGCCAAGTGATCATCCCCGCTGCATTACCTGGTATTGTGGGAGCATTCTTATTGGCAATTTCCAGAGCCATTGGTGAGACAATGATCGTTGCTATGGCTGCTGGATTGAATGCTAACCTGACAGCTAATCCATTGGAAAACGTTACCACCGTTACTGTGCAGATTGTTGTGGCTCTAATTGGAGATCAAGAGTTTGATGATCCTAAAACTCTCTCAGCTTTTGCACTTGGGTTGGTGTTGTTTGTTGTGACACTGATTTTAAATGTTGTTGCCTTGGCGATTGTGAAGAAGTATCGAGAGAAATATGACTGATCAAAATATGGCTAAGGCTGCACGTCTCAAGCAACGCTACGCAGCCGAAGCCAGGTTTAAACTATACGGAAAATTAGCGATTGCAGCTGCATTGTCTGCAGTGTTTTTCCTACTCTACACAATCTTCACAGCAGGCTATTCAGCATTTTGGAGAACACAAATTCAATACGAGGTTACGCTTGATGCTAGCTTCCTGAAAGTAACCCCCCAAAGTTCTTATGAAGAACTAGCTCGCGCAAATTATCTGGGACTCTTCAGAAAGAACGTTGTTGAGAGTAATCCAGACATCAAAAGTCGCACAGAGCGCAGAGATCTTATACAGATGTTCAGCGAGAGCGCAGAAACAGACTTAAGGGACCTAGTTCTCTCAGATCCCTCTCTTCTTGGTACAACACAAAAGTTATGGTTTCTTGCCTCTTCCCCAGTGGACACAATTGTTAAAGGAGCAGCACCCCGGGATATCGAGGAAGAGCGAAGAGTCGTTAGTAATCTTCAACTGAGACTATTGGATCAATGGACTGCAGAAGGCCGAGTTGGGTCAATCTTCAACATCAACTTTTTCACGCGAGGTGATTCCAGAAATCCAGAATTGGCAGGTTTGGCAGGAGCACTAGCAGGCTCTTTCTGGGCGTTGCTTGTCTGTTTTGTGATCAGCTTTCCAATGGGAATCGCTGCCGCCATTTATCTGGAAGAATTCGCCCCAAAAAACCGCATCACTGAAATTATTGAAGTCAATATCAATAACCTCGCAGCAGTACCTTCGATCATCTTTGGTCTACTTGGCTTGGCAGTGATTCTTAATTTTTTTGGGGTTCCAAGAAGTACCCCACTTGCTGGTGGAATTGTTCTCTCCTTGATGACCTTGCCCACAATCATTATTGCTTGCCGTGCCGCCCTAAAAGCAGTCCCACCATCTATCCGTCAAGGGGCGCTTGCCATGGGAGCATCCCCGATGCAGGTAGTTCTTCATCATGTCCTACCACTTGCGCTACCGGGTACTTTGACAGGTACGATCATTGGGTTAGCGCAAGCTTTAGGCGAAACCGCTCCACTGCTGATGATTGGAATGTTTGCCTTTGTGGTCGATATCCCGACTAGCCCACTGGAAAGTGCCGCAGCACTTCCTGTTCAGGTATATCTTTGGGCGGAGAGTTCTGAAAGAGGATTCGTTGAGCTGACTGCAGCTGCAATCATGGTGATTTTAGTTTTTCTAGTATTGATGAATTTGCTTGCGGTAATTTTTCGCAAAAAATTTGAGCGTCGCTGGTAAACCCAAATAAAATTACGAACTTCGGTTATGAGTCAGAAAAAAAACAACGGATCTCTTGTCACGAAGATCAATTCATCAGATGTCAGGGTCTTCTATGATCAGACAGAAGCATTGCATGGGGTGAATCTGGAAATCTATGAAAATAGTGTTACCTCTCTTATCGGCCCCTCTGGCTGTGGGAAATCAACTTTTTTGCGATGCATCAACAGAATGAATGATGTTATTGAAGGGTGCCGGATTACTGGAAAAATCACCTTGGATAACGAAGACATCTATGACAAAGGTCTCGATGTAGTGCAGCTTCGTGAAAAAGTCGGCATGGTCTTCCAAAAGCCCAATCCCTTCCCAAAATCGATTTATGATAACATCGCGTACGGGCCTCAGATTCATGGTCTTGCTCAGAATCGCCAAGAAATGGACGAGATTGTTGAGAACAGTCTGAAAAAAGCAGGACTCTTCGAGGAAGTCAAAGATCGTTTGAGTTCACCCGGAACAGGACTTTCTGGTGGACAACAACAGCGATTGTGTATTGCCAGGGCGATTGCAGTAAACCCGGAAGTCATTTTAATGGATGAGCCTTGCTCTGCCCTTGACCCGATTGCTACCGCAAAAATTGAGGAACTGATCCACGAACTACGTCAGAACTATACAATCGTGATCGTTACCCACTCCATGCAACAAGCGGCTCGAGTTTCTCAAAGAACAGCCTTTTTCCATATGGGTGATCTGGTAGAAGTGGGTGACACCGAGGATATTTTTGTCCGCCCTGAAGACAAGCGGACTCAAGATTATATTACCGGACGTTTTGGATAAGGAATTTCTATGGCCGCTACAACTAATTTCACGACGGTCACACTGCATTTGCACCGTCAGATTGCCCTTCTCAAGCAACAAGCCAACCTGCTCGGAACTCTTGTGGAGGAACAATTTGAGAACGCCCTGCGCGCAATGACAGAAAATGATATAGAACTAGCTGAAAAAGTGGTCCAGCTTGACAAAGAAGTGGACCAACGCGAAATCACTCTGGAGGAAGAGTGTCTGAAGATCATTGCGCTTTACCAGCCTGTTGCTGTAGATATGCGATTCCTGATTTCAACCATCAAGATTACTAATGACCTTGAGAGGATCGGTGACCTTGCGAGAGATATCGCTCAGTTGGTCATTAGCAACAATGGAGAAAGCAGGGAAAGGATTATTGACTTCGCAGCTTTGACAGCGAAAGTTAAGTGGATGGTTCGCAAAGGATTGGAGGCCATGATTGCCTTGGACTCACAGATGGCTCGAGATGTTTGCAACAGTGACGACGAGGTCGATGAGCAGTTCCGGTTGATCAAAGAAAAGGTCATCTCAGAATTGGGGAAAGGAAATTCGAACGTTCGTGCTTTGATCACAGAGTTAACTATTTCTGACTATATGGAGTCAATAGCAGATCACGCCAAGAAAATCTGTGAGGATGTGGTTTACACCGTTGATGCAGAGGTCATTCGGCACTCCTCGTTGGTAGATACACCCAAGAACTTGTCAACCTGATTCAGCTTCCTCTGACTGCCTTTTAGGAACTTCGTTGTCATCTGTTTTAGGAAGATTCAATGACCGCCGCTGGCTTGATTTTGGAGGGGCTGGTCTTCCCGAAACTGGAATCTCATAGCGTTCATGCAGTAAGGTCTCCCTTACTCCAATTTCCATAACGTCTAAATCCAATCTCACTGTGGGCACTCTCGGCTCAAACAGCAGCGTGACAGGCAAAGAAACCTCCACAGAGTTACCGGACTCTAGCCAGTGCAATTGTTCTGGCCAGTCTGGGTCTGCCATTCCTCTCCAGATATTTATCCGGACCTGAACCAACCGTGGGAAAGCTGTTGAGTTTGAGAGCTTGTAGATGATCTCTCCATCGGCTCTTCCACTTCGAGGATCGATCACCTCCTCCGATTCAAACTGGAAACGCGTTAATAATAGTTTCTGCGGGCTTTCCTGACGAAAGCGCATGTACAACCTCTCCAAGCTTCCCACCCAAACATCTTGTCTGGTACTACTCAAGCTTTGCCAAGCATCGAGCATTCTTTGAATATCACTTTCATCACCGATCTGGGCGAGAACTTGAGCAAACCGCCAATTCTCCGGGCTTTCTGAGGTCATCATACCTTGACGTAAAACCGGTAATGACGCTTCAGGCCAAGTCAAAAAAGCCAACCTTGCCTGCCAACGTTCCTCCGCTGTACCCATTTCTAATGCTGGAAGCCATTTGGTCCAAAGTTGATGCTTCCAGTGGCTGGCAATCTGAGCTTGGCAGAGCATTGGCCAAAAAAGTAAAATCAACAGAAGAATTCGCAATTGCATGCGATCCTGATTTCAAAGTTGGGTTTGAACAGACTAGTGAAGGGGAGATTAGTCTAGTGAGTCTTTGTGAGCAGCACAAGCGGGGAGGAAAAGGGAAGGCGTTGTTCCTTCCCCAACGGGATTCTTCAAGATGATTCAGCGAGAGCAATCCCATTCTCTCCGGGTTGGGCAAGTCGTAGGTCCGGGCGACCTTTAATCGATCCAGTCAATGTTTTCAAGTGAGGTCTTCTGTCTGCTTGCATCGGCTCCTCTACCAAGTCTGCAACTTGACGTAGTGTGTAATTGTATTGTTTGCTGACTTCAATCAGACGACCCCCTTCTACAAATTCCGGGGAACTTTGATATTTTTCCAGATCATTGATGACAACCACGTGTCTCAAGGCTTCTGGTTTTAAGTAGAGAAGAGTTCTCTTCTCATTCAATTCAGGTTCATCAACCTCATCTGCTGAGAGTTGTGCCTCAAACTTGAGCCAGTGCATCATTCCCCCCAGCAAGTTGCTCATTCGGGACATGGTTCTCCTTCCGAGTCTGTCATTCACGGTTTATTTGGATTAGGAACTAGAAATGCGCTCGACATCTGCTTGTCAGCTTTCTGAAGTTCCTTCTGTAAGGCCACTGCCTTTTGGCGATCGTCAAAGGCAGGTACTTGAACCCGAAAATATTTTGTTGTTTGCTCGGTTGATTTTTTGATAAACGAGACTTCTCCTCTAAACAGATTATTCATTTTTTTCACTAATTCTTCCGGTTTTTGTCCCTTGGGAATTTGTCCTAGTACCAACTGAAATTGGTTTCGAACGCTTTCTAAATATGCTTTTGAATTAATCTGGTTGCCCCTGTTCAACTGCTCAACCAGTCGATTGCCATCTTCTAGTGTAAAAGCTTCTCTGGAGACTACTTCAATGATAGTTCTTCTCGATGTGTAGGGTAC
>WTIF01000231.1 GCA_011522845.1 Deltaproteobacteria bacterium | reverse complement strand
AGTATAAACAGGGATATGCGAAAACTGGGCTGGAATCAGAGATGACCAAAAGTTTCCAAAAACTAAGACCTGCTGCCTTTGGATCGTCGATACAACACAGGGTTGAGGGTAGCGTCATTATACATTTTCATCTGTCGATAGATCTTCATTTGTTTTCGCCCATGTAGCAAATCCTCCCAAAGTTGGCTGAGAGAATTACCAAGATCAGAGCGCTGCTCCTTGAGCACCAGCAGCTTTGCCTGGCAACGTTGTCGATGATCTTCAGCAGCATCTGCCCGATTTACCTGTTCCTCCATGTGGAAGATTTTTAGTGCACTGATGGACAGCCGGTCAATAATACTGCCGGGGGTTTCACTGTTGATGCGTGCGTCTACGGATGGTTTGGCAACTTGCTGCAAGTGTCCTAGCAGGCACTCGTCCAACTGTTCAATCAAGTCGTTCCGTTGCTGATTGAGCTTGTCTATGTTTCGTTTCACCTGGGCGATGATACGATCTGTTGCGTCAGGATCCCTAGCGAGGTCTTCTTCATGCCAAAGCGAGAAATTCGCCCAATGCTGACGGTCCAGCAAGCTCTCAAAGTCAGTGTCCTCTGTGACTTCGTAAGGGGCTTGATGCCAACGATCTACAAGGTCAAGTTGTCGTGCAAGAAACTCAGGAACGGGATGGATCATGGTGAACACGTGACATGGATTTGAGTCGAGTTTCGGGTGATTCAATCTGCACGATCCGAGCTCCAACCTTTTCTTCGACAACAACCGTTTGCGCCCTAGCGATCTGACGGTCATTAACCCAAACTTCCAGGGGTTCTTTCGGTTTGGAGTCTAGTTCGATGACGGAGCCTTGTCCCAAGCGCAGTACTTCACTGATATTCATCATGCACTCTCCCAGGATCAACCTTGTCTCCAGTGGGAGATCAAGTAACTGCTCGGTCTGGGGATGTCTAGTAGCCGAGAGTTTTCCAATCTTTTGAGTGGAATCAAATTGAGTTGCCATGAAGCTTTCCTCAGTTGGCCATGATCGAGTAACCACAATCTACGTAGATCAGTTGCCCCGTGATTCCACTGGCAGCATCACTTAGCAAAAACGCAGCAGTGTTAGCCACTTCGGCTTGGGTGGCGGTTCGTTTCATGGCAGAGTGTTCCCCGGCAACTCGGATCATTTCAGAGATGTCCTTGATGCCTGCTGATGATAGAGTGCGTATCGCACCAGGAGAAAGAGAGTTGATTCGTATGTTTTCGGGGCCCAACTCCCTTGCCAGATAACGCGTACAGGATTCAAGAGCTGCTTTGGCAGGCCCCATCACGTTGTAATTTGGAACGGCCAGGGTGGAACCAATAAAACTCATGCTGACGATGCTTCCTCCACCACGCTTACGCATCATTGGAATGACTCCCTTCGCAAGAGGAAGCAAAGAGTACGCGCTAATTTCCATTGCCTTGTTGAATCCGTCCCGCAAGGTTTCAGAGAAGGGCTTGCTGAGGTCTTGGGTGTCTGCATAGGCGAGACTGTGTACCAAAAAGTCTAATTCTCCCCACTGCTCATCAACCTGCTTGATTAGCGCCTCAATCGACTCGTCAGAGGCTACGTCACATTCAGCGATCAGCGTAGCGTTGGTTTGCTCTCCCAATTTACGAACATTAGCTTCAAAACGGCCTTTGGGGTCACGCAGGAAGGTTAATCCCAATTCAGCACCCTGTTGGTGTAGTCGTTCTACGACGGCCCAAGCGATACTGCGCTGGTTGCCCACACCGAGTACTAGGCCTCTTTTTCCAGAAAAATCAATCATCTGTTTTCATCCATTCCAAGGGAATTTTTAGATGTGCTAGATGAGCCAGGAGCCCAGCAGCAAATGTGTTCAAACGCTAAAGCTCTCGTGGGAAAAATCAAGGAGATTTAGGTGAGCGGAAACGTCCAAGAGTTTCTCCGAGACGAACTGTTTGTCCTAATTCAAGCGAATCTAACTCGACTTGGTCTTTTTGGAAAAGAAGCACCACGGTTGATCCAAGCTCAAAGCGACCGATCTCTGCACCCGCTTTAATGGGGTAAGCTGTGGGTAAGGATTCCTTGAGGGGCCTGGCGCCAGGTCGGTTGGAGTAGGCTGTGTGGTAGACGGTTCGGATCCTCCCGACGACAGTAGCACCAACCTTGACTAGGGCGCACTCGCCATGTTCCGTATCAATGTATGAAATCCAGCGTTCATTCCGGGCAAAGAGCCTGGGTACAAAAGCCAATCCCAGTGGGCTGACGGTCCATAATTCACCCGGTATGTAGGCAAATCGTGTGATCGAGCCTGCCACCATACTGTGAATACGGTGGTAGTTGTAAGGAGCCAGGTAAATTGTCAGGTAGATTCCTCCCTCGTATTCATGGGCAACAAAGGAATCATGGAGCAGGTCAGTTAGTAGATACTCTTTGCCCTTGGCTTGTAAAAGGGTTTCCTGAGTGATTGTTCCAAAGAACCCAATTGTCCCATCAACTGGACAGATCAGAGCATTTTCTTCTGTTGAGATTGGGCGTGCTTCCGGCTTGAGCGGTCGTGTGAAGAACTCGTTGAAAGTCTGGAAGTCCTTCAGTTTCTGAGGACACTCACTGAGATCAACATTGAAGTAACGAACGAAGGAGCGTATCAGGATTTGGTGCAGCAGGTAGGAAGGCCAGCGTTGGTCGGCAATCCAGCCACAAAGTCGGCTAAAGTTTTTTTTGGGAAGCAACGCCAAGCTTAAGAAGCGTAGGCGCTGCCACCAATTCGATTCCATATCGTTCAGTTCAGGGAAATCTCGACTTTTGGAAGTTGGGGCTTGCCTAACATCTCCATGATGCGGCTTCCCTCAATGGTTTCTTCCTCCAGAAGGGTATGGGCAATCTGATGCAATGTGTCGAGGTTGTCTCTCAGTAGCTGGCAGGCTTGCTCGTAATGAGATTTCACCATGTCTCTCATTTCTGTATCGATCTGCTCCGCTGTGTCTTCGCTATACTCCCTCTCTTTACCTAGAGCTTGGCCCATCACGCTTTGCTGTTCGTCACTACCTAGTACAATGGGTCCAAATTTGTTGTTCATCCCCCATCGACAGATCATGTTACGCACGGTTTCTGTAGCCTGCTGGATGTCATTGCTGGCCCCTGTCGTCAGCTGATCAAAGATCACCTCTTCAGCCGCTCGTCCCCCCATTGCGATCGTGATACGGTTGCTCAGATACTCGACATCATAGGAGCGGTTGTCATTTTCTGGAAGATAGGCTGTAACTCCCAAAGCGCGTCCACGTGGAATGATTGTCACCTTGTGGATCGGGTCTGCGTTCGGCAAGAGGGCGGATACCAGGGCATGTCCTGCTTCGTGGTAGGCTGTGGTTTTACGCTCATCTTCTGACATCACCATACTTTTGCGCTCTGGACCCATCATTACTTTATCTCGAGCCCACTCTAATTCTGCCAGAGTGACTTCCTTCCTGTTGGAACGTGCAGCAAAAAGAGCGGCTTCATTGATCAGGTTCCGTAGATCAGCTCCAGAAAACCCTGGTGTTCCTCGGGCAATAATTCGGAGCTCTACATCAGATGCCATCTTGACTTTCTCAGCATGTACTCCAAGGATTGCTTCCCGGCCACGGACGTCTGGTAGAGACACATAGACCTGTCGATCAAATCGTCCTGGTCGCATCAAAGCAGGATCCAAGACATCAGGCCGGTTGGTAGAGGCAATCACGATGATTCCTTCAGTCGCATCAAAGCCATCCATCTCAACAAGCAACTGGTTCAGAGTCTGTTCCCGTTCATCATTCCCGCTTCCCATCCCAGCTCCACGACTGCGCCCGACAGCATCAATCTCATCGATGAAAAGAATACAGGGTGCATTGCGGCGGCCTTCTTCAAACAAGTCACGTACTCTGCTTGCTCCAACACCGACAAACATTTCAACAAAGTCTGATCCGCTGATGCTGTAAAACGGCACTCCAGCTTCACCTGCTACGGCTTTTGCCAACAGGGTCTTGCCGGTTCCTGGAGGTCCAGACATCAACACTCCCTTGGGTATTCGCCCACCTAAGCGACGGAACTTGGCAGGATCTTTAAGAAAGTCGATGGTCTCTTTCAATTCTTCCTTTGCTTCATCAGCCCCCGCAACATCTTGAAAAGTCACCTGGTGTTGGTCGGGCTCGATTCGCTGCGCTCGACTACGCCCCAGGGAGAATAGCTTTCCAGCTCCTCCTTGCATGCGGCGCATCAGGAAGATCCAGATCGCAAAGATCAGAATGAAAGGCCCCCAGTGGATGAGAACGTTAAGATACCAAGGAGTTTCAGGTTCTGGCAGATAGTTCAGTTGAACGTCTTTCTCACGCAGAAGCTCAGTCAAACCCACATCATTGGGGGGCACAAACGTGCGATAGGCCATGCCATCGTTGGTGAATCCTTCCACCACGCTATCCCCAATAAATTGGGCACTGGCGATATCACCCATATTGGCTCGAGCAATGAAGTCTGAATAAATCATCTCGTTCATGTTCTGCTCACGTCGTGAATCACCGCCAAAGGTGTTCACCATGAAAATCGCCAGGATCAGAATACTGAGAATGATCAGAATGTTTTCGTTCTTCCAGTTCATAGAGAAGGCACCTGAGTCAAAGAGTTGAGAATATTAATTTATATTTAGATTTTAGGCTTAAATTGGATGGGAACGCAAGGATTTCTGGGAATCTGCAACGAGTAGGATGCCCCGTGAGGTGTTCTAGAGAACGATTGGAGGGAAAACTGGATCTGCCAAGGGGGGAATTATGCTGATTGATCCAGTTATCGGTCACCTACATTTTGATCGTAGCAAGTGTTAGAATTCAGGAGGCAAATAAGTTTAAGTATTTTGTAGAGAAATTAGTGAGATTTGGAAAAAGCGTAGTTTCTATGTCTGTTGTGGGTACTCCAAACCACTGACAGATGGAGGC
>WTIF01000243.1 GCA_011522845.1 Deltaproteobacteria bacterium | reverse complement strand
CTTCGGAATCTGGGAGAGAACAAATTGACGATAATATTGATCTGGTATCTTCCAATGAGATTGAAATTGGGATAAAAAATTCTGCAAAAGCTCCAGAAATATTAACAGATTCGAAGCAGGGAGATTTTAGCCTCAGCAAACCCCAAGTATAATGCGAAGGAGATCACCAAATCCTTCTGTTCCACTCTTTCCATTTCTCAGCGTGCTGCTGAGCACAATGGGAGTATTGGCATTCCTGTCAATCAGTTTCTTAATAATCAGCCGATTTACTCCAGATAAGATAGTTCAACAGCGTCAGATTGAGTTTGAATGGATCGGTGCGCCAGAATATGTTGAGCCAATCTACATCAAATGTCTTGGAGACTATATTGAGTACTACAATCTTTTCTCCAATAGAGAAGAGAGGATTGCCTTAGAGGATTTACTCAGGGAGGTAAAAGGGGAAAACCCAGTTTTCATTTCCTATTTATTGAGGGTCGACCGCCTTAACAAGGAGATCAAAAGGAACTTTGGACAAACTGAGCATTTTCCGTTGTTGCTTGTTTATCCAGATGGTGTGCTGGCTTCAGAGATACTCACTTCTATTATTGAGCAAATTGATGGTTTGAATGCCGGATTAGAACCCATGATGCCGCATTGGGAAGTGCCATACAGATAGTCCGGTAAAATCATTCAGTAGCGGGGCATTTCTGGTTCTATTGCTTCGGCCCAAGCATCAATGCCTCCAATCAGACTTCGACAATTTTCATAGCCCAATTCTTGAAAAAACCTTAAGGTTCGCTGTGATCGAAGTCCTCGATGGCAATAAAATACGATGATTTCCCCAAAGTCTTTAGAAAAATTCTCTGTTTGAATTTTGCTCACAGGATGATGCTCAGCTCCCTTCAGTCTACAAATATCCCATTCATGAGACTCTCGAACATCAATCAACCTGATTTGCTTACCATTTTGTAGTGCCTCTCTCAGCCATTGGGCTGAAACTTGATCAGCATTATTTTCTCTCTTGTCAGATCCGACTTCCTCAATTACAGGTACTTTCCCCGCATCCGACCAAGCTTTGATCGTTGGATTTAATCCACAAAGTTGGCATGTTGTCTCGTGAGGGACATGAATCTTTCGAAAATCTACTTCCAAGGCATCATACAGCAAAAGCTGACCAACCATCTCACTTCCAGTCCCTAAAATCAGCTTCAGCACCTCGGTTGACTGCAGTAGACCCATTGTGCCTGGGAGCACGCCCAGAACTCCCGATTCTGTTCAGGTAGGGGCCATTGATTCAGGTAAAGTTGTAGGGTAGAGACAACGATAACACCCACCTTTTGATTTTGGCCAAAATACAGCAAGTTGCCCCTGAAATTTATGTACTGATGCAGAGACCAAAGGCTTATTGGCGAAGAACGCCGCATCGTTAACCAAGTATCGAGTTGGAAAATTATCAGAACAGTCCACGATCACATCGTACTTTTGAACAATTTGAAGAGCATTGATGTGCTGCAACTTCTCCGAAATCAGTTCAACTCTCAATTTAGAATTGATATTGGTGATAGTCTCAGCCAAAGATTCAGTTTTACGCAACCCTAGATTTTTTTCAGAATGGCCAATCTGCCTTTGCAAATTAGAAATTTCGACGACATCGTGATCAACTACCCCCAATTGACCAACACCTGCTGCTGCCAGATAAAGCCCTACAGGGCATCCCAGTCCTCCAGCACCAATGATCAAAACCTTACTTTTCTTTAGCTTTTGCTGCCCCTCTGGCCCCACTTCAGAAAGACTGAGATGCCTGCTGTATCTTTTGACTTCTTCAGCAGAAAGACCTTGAGATAAATTTTCAATTGGGATTTCTTGGGACATCTTTCTATGATTTCTACAGTTTAATTGAGTTTTGAACCCTATCTGAAACCCGATTTATGAATTCACTAATTCGCAAATTCTGTTTTTTCAGTCTCATATTCTATCTTTGTGGTCTCTCTTCTAGTCAAGCCTCAGAAGACCCACTCTTGGAAAAAATTTGGGATATTGAGTCTGGGAAAATTATCAACGAGGAAGAACTAATTGATCAATTTCTTGGCGCAGAGGTGATTTATCTTGGGGAGAAACACGACAACGCTCGTCAACATGAAATACAATTACAGATACTTGAAGCACTAATACGCAAAGGCAAACGCCCTTCGATAGGTTTTGAATTTTTCACTACTGGACAGACAAGTTTGTTGATGAATTTCACCCAACCATCAGCGCCAGTAATGAATATGATGTCCAAAGATTATGATCCTGAGTCTGTTCTTCGTCAGGCTTTAGGATGGGACCATCGTTCCGATGAAGAATGGAGTTTTTATTTCAAGTTGATTGAGTTTGCCCGAGAGAACCAACTCCCTGCATTCGCTACAGACATTCCTTGGGGATTATCATCTCGGATTACCCGAGTTGGGGTGGAGAATCTTCATCCCACAGAGCTGTCACTTCTAGTGGATACTGGTTTAAATGATTCTGAATATGAGCAGTTAATGTTGGAGGAATTTACGAATGCTCACTGCGGTTATAGAAATGAAGAGATGTTTCGACGAATGTACCAGGCATGGATCGCTCGCAACGACGCAATGGCTCAATCTATCGTCAACACCCTGGAAGCAAACCCCCAAAACCCTGTGCTGATGATCGTCGGATTTGGGCATCTGAGACACGGAATGGGCATTCCGGAGCGTATTGCATATCTTCGCCCTGAAACCAAGCAGATCAATTTTTCTATGATGGAAATTAGTCAAGAACCCTCATCTATTGAGAGTTATCTGCCTGAATTTGAAATTAATGGAAGAACTTTCAGACAGGATTTTGACTATATCTGGTTTACTTCTCGGCAGGAAATGGAAGATCCCTGCGAAGGCTTTCGTAAGCAAATTAAATAATCTACATTTTTTTCTGTAGTCATTCTGTGATTTAAGATCTTTCTGGTTATCGAAGTCTCAACGCCCGGTTAAATCATATTATCCAAAATGAACTTTCGTTCGCAATTCAGACACTGAAACGATAAATCTAAATTTCATTTGGAAATAGAACAATGGCTTAAAATTGCTTTATTGTGCACTTTGGGAGCAATGAGCCCGGGTCCAAGCCTAGCTGTAATTTTAAACAATACTTTGTATGGGGGTAAGTCAACTGGAATTTACACTTCGCTGCTGCACGGTTTAGGGGTTGGCAGCTACGCTCTCCTTGTCGTGACTAGTACGAGCCTGGTCCTTCAAAGATTTCCTCTCATCGAAAGCCTCTTAGAAATCAGTGGTGCTTGCTTGCTCTGTTGGCTAGCTCTGCAAAGCTGGCCTAGGGAAACATCACAGGACTACCAAGATCAGGTTAATCAAACTTCTATTTGGAATGGACTCCTAATTGTTCTTTTCAACCCCAAGATTACAATTTTTTTTCTAGCTATTTTTAGCCCAAGTCTTGGGACTATATTCGGTTGGCAAAACTGGCTGGGTTTGGCAGTCATGGTAGGGGTTATCGATGCGGTCTGGTACATCCTCGTTGTTTTAATTGCCTCAACCTCCTTTTTTCAAATTTCTGATGACATTTGGAGGAAGCGTATTGGCAAGTTGATGTCTCTCGTAATGGCCTTTATTGCATTAGAAATTATCATTAAGCACATTAGCTCTGTTCTTTGAACTCCGGAATTAGATCATTCATCAGAATTTCTAATTGCTGACAGTAGTTTTCAAAATCTGAGTTAGAAGCTGATTTTGGGATGTAAAAAGGTTGGCCAAAAACACTACGGATCTTCGAAAATGGCTTTGGGATCTTATGATTATCCCAACTATTGAGATTCCAGCAGGAATTGCCTTCATATCTCCATGGAATGATCGGGGCACCTGTCATTTTAGCGAGGGCAATGATCCCTTCCTGAACTTTGTGGATTGGCCCCTGAGGACCATCTGGTGTGATCGCGATAGATTGCCCGTCTTTGAGGCAGCGCACTAACTGTTTCATTGCACCTATACCTCCCCTAGTACTGGATCCTCTCACGGCCTTAAATCCAAAGCCACTCAGTACCTGATTGATATATTCACCATCCCTCGAGGAACTGATCAAAGCAGTTAAATTCATTTCCTTGAGTAGCCAAGTACTAAAGTAGATATCATGATGCCAGGCACAAATGATAAACGGACGACTGCTTTCAATCATCTCATCAACAATCTCTTTTCCAACCCAACTAATTTTAGCAGTCACTCCTGTTAAGAAAATAAATCCTTGAATCCCTCTTAGTGCCAGTTTTTTTTTAAGATTGATTTCGTAATTTTCTGCCATCAAAAAGATGCACCAAGCCCAGCAGTGATATGGCTTGTCTGTCTAGAGAAAGCTTTCGTTGGGTAATTTAGACTCCCGCTGTTTTGAAGTAATTCCAAGGCACTACCCTGAGAATTGTATGAAGCTTTAAAATTGTTCCATCGCCACCCCAAAAGAATTTCAATTGGCTGAAAATCATATCCGAAGGTGATGAAGGCAGAATTACCCGAAGGCTTAGTTGTCATTAGAGTTTCAGAAGTTCCACCTAGGCTACTACCATAGTCTAATTTTAGTTCCCCTGAACCAGAGACAAGACCCCCAACTCCAAATGTGAATGTGAATTCTTCTCCTAACATCAAACCAAGTTCATTGTAAGTGGCTTGAGTCGAAAAGTACTCATCTAAAAGTACATCGCTTCCTGACTTACTGCGAGTTGATCTATCAGTACTTAATTGTGTCATACCGACAGACAGCCCCTTGTAGACGATAGAATACCCTCGCCCTACTGTTCTAAAACCTGTTGAGGAAACAGAACCATTGCTCTGTTCTGTTGAAATTAGATCATCGTTGCCTGACTCCTCTTGGATAGGCGCTACTGCCCGAATCCGAAAGTTATCCGACCGAGTACAACCGAGTAGAACAAAAAAGCCT